>JAFAZB010000445.1 GCA_019240015.1 Solirubrobacterales bacterium | reverse complement strand
GCTCCTCGCTGCGCTGCTTGGACTTCAGGAGCTCGCCGATCAGGTATTGGAAGATGACGAAGGTCAGTCCGAGGACCGCCAAACCGACGGTGCCGAGCTGAACGGCGAGGTAGACGGCACACATCGTGAGCAGGCCCGAGAAGAGCTGTGCTGACAGAAGCGGGGCTAGGGCTTCGCGGACCTTCTGCACGAATGCATCCCCATCGTGATAGCTCGCGTAGCCAGCGATGGGCAGGAAGTTCAGGATCAGTGAGACCGTGAACGCGGCGAATACCATCAGGTAGAAGCCGACGTCTTGGGGGCCGACTCCTGCTGCCTGGGTCCCCGCGTGGAAGAACAGGCCGGTGGCGAGTCCCGACCAGGCCCATGTCGCCAGGTTCAAGCGGAGTAGGTGGGCAGCTTCACGCCATCGGACCCAGCCGACCCCTATCGTGAGCGCGCCGACGAGCGCAGCTGGGCCGCCACCTAGCAGTACGGCCGCCAGCATCAGCCCGAGACCGCTACCCGACACGCGGAGCTTTGTCGGCCCGGTCTCGACCGACGTCAGATCGCTGATGATCGCAAAGGAGGCGATCACAACGAGTGGCCAGAACCGCCATCGATCCCAATTCGCCGTGACCGCACCTACGGCGGTCGCAGCCCCAACTGCAGTCAGCTGAATTAGGGCTGCGGCGCGACCTGGCGATCGCTTCCGTGCACCCGCTGTCGCCTGCAACTCCATGCACCCGGTTCATCGGCGCACGCGGGGAAATCCTCAACGCACGTCCAGGCTTGTCTGGACGCTCTAAAGATCAGCGCAAGGTGGCCGATCACACGTAGGAAGGAAAGATACGGAGGGGCCGCCCTAGAAAAACGAACCCCTCCGCGCCGAATCAAGTTGCCCTGTAATGCACGGAGCCTCCTTCTTGGGGGACGTGACTTTTTAGGGTTTATCGGCATGCGGGCACCTAGACTTAAGTCTGGGTGGTCCGCATGCCCATGCTCGCACGCTGCCGGGGCTATTTCAACAAGCGCAGCTTAAAGATTGACGCTCCATAAAAGCGTCTGTTTGCGGGCGCTTTAGGTGCTTGAACCCTCCCCTACGCGACTTCGAGGAACAGCTCTTCCTCGTCTTCCAGACGGCGGCGCAGGCCTTGCCGGAGCTGTCCGTGGATCTGGCAGATGCGGCTCTCGGAGACGCCGAGCAGCTCGCCGGTCTGGCGGAGCGTGAGGTTGTTGACGTGGAGCAGGACGGCGACCCGGCGTTCGCGGGCGGGGAGCTCCTGAAAGGCGGCGCGGAAGCGGGTGAGAGCGTGGCGGCGCACCGCGGCGTACTCGGGATCGAGGTCACGATCGGCGCTGAGGACCGTGTCGATCCGCTCGGTCGGAGGGTCCTCGTCGGTCAGCACGAGCGTGTTGAGCGAGGTCACCTCGGAGCGGCCCAGGTCCGCCAGCAGCGCCGCGAGCTCGCGCTCGCTGCGGCCGAGCGCCGCGCTCAGCTCCAGCCTGGTTGGTACGCGGCCGTGCAGGGCGACGAAGCGCTCGCGGGCGCTGTGCAGCTCGCGCTCTGAGCGACGCAGCGAGCGTGGCGCCCAGTCGTAGCGGCGCAGCTCGTCGATCATCGCTCCGTGGATCCGCATCCAGGCGAATTGCTCGAGCATGGCCCCCTTCGCGGGGTCGTAGCGCTCGATCGAGCCGATCAACGCCTCTAGGCCCGAGGAGAGAAAATCCTCCACGTCGCGGTGGGCCGGGATCTCGCGGATCTTGCGGTAAACGATGTACCTGACGAGGGGGGCGAGCGCGAACACCAACCGGTCGCGCACCCGCGGATCGCCAGTCTTCTTGTATCGGTGCCAGAGTCGCAGGACCGACTCCGGAGAGGTACGTCGGCGTGGAATGCTCGGCGGCACGATGCTCCTTTTAGGAAACTGAGCGAGCCTGAGACACGTATCGGCGCAAGCCACGCGGGCTCGGTCCGCAAGGATTGCTGTGCTTCAGTCAGTAGGAGCTACTGACGGTGTCGCGATAATCCCGCCCGCGAAGGCAAGGCATGCCCCTCTCCCCCCTGCTCGCCAACTATGACCTCGTGCTGCTCGATCTCGATGGCTGTGTCTGGGTCGGGGAGCAGTGCACCCCACGGGCGCCGGAGGCGCTGGCGGAGCTGCGGGCAACGGGTAAACGGGTCGCGTTCCTGACCAACGACGCGAGGTCCTCGCCCGAGGAGTACGTGCGAAAGCTGTGGTCGCTCGGGATGAAAGCCTCGCTCGAGGAAGTGGTCACGGTCGGCGGCGCGATCCAGCATGTGCTGGCCCAGCGAGCGCCCGGCGCTGCGGCGTTCGTGATCGGCTCCCCCGCGATCTTTCGGCACGTCGTGGACGCTGGAGCCCGGGTCGTGAACGGGACCGAACGAGCCTCCCGGGCCGAGCTGGTCGTGGTCGCGGCCCACGACGAACTGCGCTTCTCCGAGCTTCGAACCGCGACTCGGGCGGTGCTGTCCGGCGCGGAGATGCTGGCAGCCGGCCGGGACCGCACGTTTCCCACCGAAGACGGGGTCTCACCCGCCACCGGCGCGATCCTGGCGGCGCTCGAATACGCCACCGAAGCCGTCGCGCGTAGCGTCGGAAAGCCCGCTCCACAGCTGTTCGATACCGCGCTTGACCGGTTGGGCCCGGGACGGGCGCTGGTCGTCGGCGACCGGCTCGATTCGGATCTCGCGGGGGCAGCCGCCGCCGGCCTCGACGGAGCGATTGTGCTGACCGGGATGACCGACAGGGAGCAGGCGGAGGCGGCTCGTGAACCCGCGCCGGTCGCGATCGCCGAGAACCTCCATGACCTGCTGGTGGCTAGGTGACGGTCTCCTTGATTGTCAATCCCGCCGCGGGCGGGGGGCGCGCCGGCCGTGCGCTCGAGGCGGTGCAGGACGCGCTGCGTGGCCTCGACATCGAGCATCACGTCGAGCCGACCCGTGACCTGGCGCATGCGCGTGAGCTCGCGAGGCTCGCCGCGGCGCGCGGCGAGACCGCGGTCGCGTTCGGGGGTGACGGCCTCGTCGGCGCGGTCGCGGGGGCGCTCAAGCACACGCAGGGAGTGATGGGGGTGCTGCCGGGTGGCCGCGGCAACGACTTTGCCCGCATGCTCGGAATCCCGCTCCAGCCGCGCGCGGCTTGCGCGACGCTGGCGAGCGGGGTGGTTCGCTCGCTCGATCTCGGCCAGGCCGGCGCGCAGACGTTCACCGGCATCGCCAGCTGCGGCTTTGACTCCGTGTGCAACCGGATCGCCAACGAGACTCGCTTGGTGAGAGGTGATCGCGTCTATGTCTACAGCGCGCTGCGGGCGCTTGCGGGCTGGAAGCCCGCCACGTTCACGGTCACGCTGGGCGACGGTGAGACGCGCACGGTCACCGGCTACAGCGTCGCGGCGGCCAACTCGAGGACGTACGGGGGCGGGA
Source organism: Solirubrobacterales bacterium (assembly GCA_019240015.1). Classification (GTDB taxonomy): domain Bacteria; phylum Actinomycetota; class Thermoleophilia; order Solirubrobacterales; family Solirubrobacteraceae; genus Palsa-465. Next base: position 1,824 of record JAFAZB010000445.1, on the reverse strand, counting down.
TGCTGCTGGCCCCCGATGCTTCGCTGCAGGACGGGATGGTGGACGTTGTGATCATTTCTCACGTGAGCAAGCTTCGCTTCCTGCGTCTGCTGCCGACGGTGTTCAAGGGCGAGCATGTTCGCCAGCCAAACGTGCATGTCGCCCGGACCGCCGAGGTGGAGATCCAGGCCGACCGGCCGTTCACGCTATACGCCGATGGCGACCCTGTGACCGAGTTGCCGGTCACGATCCGCGCGCTGCCGGCAGCCGTGCGCGTGCTGGTGCCGAGGTGAGTCTGCTGGGGACCAAGATCCTGGCCGCTCGAGCAGTCGGGGAGCTAGCGCGGCGCGCCGGCCGGGGCGGCGGCACGAGCCTCCCCGGGAAGCTGCTGCTCCAACTCGAGCCAAACGCGATCGCGCGGCTGGCGGCGCGGCTGCGCCGCGGCAGCGCGGTGATCTCGGCGACCAATGGCAAGACCACCACGGCCGCGATGACGGCATCGGTGCTCGAGCATGCGGGCGTGTCGCTGGTGCACAACCGGGCAGGAGCCAACATGGCGGGAGGAGTGGCGTCGAGCCTGCTGGCCGCGGCGCATGGCGGCGAGGCGATCGACGGCGAGCTGGGACTGTTCGAGCTCGATGAGTTCTGGCTCGAGAGGGTCGTGCCCCAGCTCGATCCGCGTGCTCTGCTGCTCGGCAACCTGTTCCGTGACCAGCTCGATCGCTACGGCGAGCTCGAGACGATCGCCGACCGCTGGGCGGCGACCGTCGGGTCGCTCGGTGCCGCCGCGGGGCTGGTGCTGAACGCCGACGATCCGTTGATCGCGGACCTGGGCCGCGCCCGGCGTGAGGTCACCTACTTCGGGATCGAGGATCCGTCGGTTGCGATGGCGGAGATGCAGCACGCCTCCGATTCCAAGCACTGCCGCCGCTGCGGCGCGGCCTACTCCTACGAGGCCATCTACCTGGGTCATCTGGGCCGCTACCACTGCCGCTCGTGCGGTCAGAGGCGACCGGAACCGACCGTCGCTGCCGAGCGGATCGAGCTGCATGGAACGAGAGGGGCGAGCTTCGAGCTGCGCACCCCCGCGGGACGCAGTCCGATCTCGCTCCCGCTGCCGGGGCTCTACAACGTCTACAACGCGCTCGGCGCCGCCTCGTTGTGCATGGCGCTGGGCTGCTCGGTGCAGGCGGTGGCGTCCGGGCTCGAACGGGTGCCGGCGGCGTTCGGCCGCGCGGAAACGATCAACCTGTCGGGGGTCGAGCTATCGATCCTGCTGATCAAGAATCCCGCCGGCGCGAACGAGGTGCTGCGCACGCTCGCGCTGGAGCGGGACGAGCTCGACCTGCTGGCGATCCTCAACGACCGGACTGCCGACGGCCGCGACGTCTCCTGGATCTGGGACGCCGATTTCGAGATCCTGGCGGGCCGGGCACGCCGAGTGACCTGCGCTGGGTCGCGCGCCGCGGAGCTCGCGCTGCGCCTCAAGTACGCGGGCGTCGACGGTGATCGCCTGCACGTCGTCAGGCAGCTGCCGGAAGCGCTCGACCAGGCGTTGGGTGCTGCCAACGGGCGCCTGTTCGCGCTCCCCACCTATACCGCGCTGCTCGAGCTGCGGGACGAGCTCGCGACGCGTGGAGCGGTGGCGCAGTTCTGGGTCACGGAAGTTGGGAGCGCCCGGTGAGCGTGGTCTGGCACGACCTCGAGTGCGGCAGCTACCACGAGGATCTGGAGCTGTGGCGGGAGCTGGCAAGGCGGCACGGGGATCCCGTGCTGGAGATCGGGGCGGGCACGGGCCGGGTGTCACTCGAGCTGGCCCGCCGCGGGCATCGCGTGGTGGCGCTC
>JAFAZB010000336.1 GCA_019240015.1 Solirubrobacterales bacterium | reverse complement strand
CTGACCTGATGGCACCCCCGTCGCCGTTCTCGATCATGGGTGGCGTCCTGCGCTCGATCCTGGGCGCGGCGGAGCGCGCGGAGAGCGACGTCGCCAACCACTCACCGCTTCAGGAGGTCCAGCGGCTCGAGGAGAAGCTCGAACAGGCGGTGACCGCCGCGCACCGCGCCGCCGAGTCGCTCGAGCGCCACGTCGCGGTGGTCGAGAAGCTCGCCGACTCGCTTGGGCCGCTGAGCGAATCGGTCACCCGCCTGACCGAGCAGCTGAACAGCCTGATGAAGGTCACCCGGCCCGTGGCGGCGGCCGAGCACGAGCTCTCGCGGGTCGAGCGTCTGTTCGGTCGCCGCCACCGCCCCGCCGACACCTCGACGGCCGGCGGCGGCGAGACGGAGACTCCGACCAGCTAGTTCAGGCGCGCCGGCGCTCCCGGCAGCCCCGCGGCGGCGATCCTGTAACAACTTCCTCACGCCGCGTCACGTCTGTCGTGCGGACGCGCCGCGCAAGGGTCGATCCGTCGGGTGCGCCTGTAACGCTGCGGCCATGCCCGAGGCTGCAGTCGCCACCCTCCCCGTTCCGGAGCCGAGACCGGGGGCCCAGCTGCGCGCGGTCCGCGCGCCCCCCGGCGAGGGCACCCCGCCCGAGCGCCGGCTGGAGATCCCGCCCTACGACATCACGGCGGCGCTCGCACTGGAGCGCGAGCTCGGCATCGGCCACGTGCTCGCCCAGATCCTGGTGCGGCGCGGCTTCTGCAGCGCCGCCGCGGCGAGCGCGTTCCTGGACGCCCGCGACGCTTACGACCCCGATCGCTTCGATGGGATCGAGCGGGCGGTGGCGGTGATCGAGGGTCATCTGCGCGCGCAGGCGCCGATCGTCGTCCACGGCGACTACGACGTCGACGGCGTTTGCGCGACCGCGATCATGGTCCGCGCGCTGCGCTCCCTGGGCGCCGCGGTCAGCTGGTTCCTGCCCAGCCGGCTCGAGGACGGCTACGGGGTGTCGGGCAGCACCGTCGAGCGGCTCGCCGCGAGGGGTACCGCGCTGCTCGTGACCGTGGACTGCGGGATCACCGCCGTCGAAGAGGTCGCCGCCGCGCTCGAGCACGGACTCGACGTCGTCGTCACCGACCATCATGCCCCGCGTGCGGATGGGAGGCTTCCGGAGTGCCCGGTCGTGCACCCCGCGGTCGGCGGATATCCGTGCGAGCAGCTGTGCGGCACGGCGGTCGCGTTCAAGCTCGCCCAGGCGCTCGGCGCGAGCAGCGCCGCCGAGGACCTCGACCTCGTGGCGCTCGCGACCGTGGCCGACCTGGTCCCGCTGAGCGGCGAGAACCGGCGGCTGGTTCGCGAGGGAATCAGGGCGCTCGCCGGCACGAGCAAGCCAGGACTGCGCGCGCTGATGTCGGTGGCGCGGGCGGACCCCAGCGCGCTCGACGCGCAGGTGCTCGGCTATCGCCTGGCGCCGAGGATCAACGCCGCGGGGCGACTGCGCAGGGCGGACGCCGGGCTCGAGCTGCTGCTGACCGACGACCCGCAACGGGCCCACGAGGTGGCGCTCGAGCTTGATGCCGTGAACGCCGAGCGACGAGCGGTGGAGCAGCGAATCGTGTGGGAGGCCGAAGCCCAGATCGCGGAGCTCGGCGAGCGGAGCGCGTACGTCCTGTGCAGCGAGGACTGGCACTCCGGCGTGATCGGGATCGTGGCCTCGCGAGTCGTGGAGCGGCACCACCGCCCGACGATCATGGTCGCGTGGGAGGGTCAGCTGGGCGCGGGCTCGGGCAGAAGCATCCCCGGGTTCGATCTGCTCGGCGGGCTGCACGCGGCGGCCGGCGAGCTCGAGCGCTATGGCGGGCACCGGGCGGCTGCGGGGCTCACGATCAGACGCGATCGAGTGCAGGCCTTTCGCGAGCGCTTCGAGCTACACGCACAACGGGAGCTGACCGCCGAGCTGCTCTGTCGCCGGGAGCGCGTCGATGCGGTGGTGTCGGGGACCGAGCTGGGGCTCGAGCTCGCGGAGGCGCTGCAGGCGCTCGAGCCCTGCGGGATCGGCAATCCCGCGCCGAGCCTGCTCGTTCCGGGCGGCCGGTTCGACGATCTGCGCCCGATGGGGGAGGGACGCCACGCCCGCTTTTCGGTCAGTTCAGGCGGGGTCCGCGCCCGCGCGGTCGCGTTCGGTTGCGACGGGCGGCTGCCCGGCGATCCCGCCGCGCCGCTCGACGCAGCGTTCAGGCTCGAGCGCAACGTCTGGAACGGCGCGGTCGAGCCGCGGCTGGTCCTCCGTCACGCCCAGCCCTGCGAACCCCCGAAGATCGAGGTGCTGGGGGAGCCGGATCGCTATCTGGACGCTGTGCTGCGGGAGATCGATGCGAACCATCAGTCCGAGCCGCCTACCGACTCCGGACGGCGGGTGGTGCTCGACCGCCGCGGGGAGAGCCCGCTCGCGGTGCTGGCCGACGCGGTGGCGGCTGGCGGCCCCGTGCTCGCGGCCTGCGCCGAGGTGTCTCGGCGGCTCGTGGGGCTGCGCGAGCGGACCGGTGGCTTCTCGCTGACCTCCTACCACGCGCTCGAGCGGGACCCCCTGATGCTCGCCGAGCATCCCCAGCTGGTGGCGCTCGACCCGCCCGCGGGGGCGGCGCAAAGCCCGCTGCTGACCGCCGGATGCGGGCTGACCCACTTGGCCTGGGGCGAGCCTGAGCTACGCTTTGCTGAGCAGATGCACGAGTTGGAGTACGGTCTCCGGACTTCGCTCGCCGCCTTCTATCGAGGCCTCAGGCAACGGCAGCGGGTGGTCGGCGAGGAGCTCGAGCGACTGCTTCGCGGCGACGGCGCACACGGCCGACCGGCCCGTGTGGCGGCCAGGCTGGTGAAGGTCCTCGCGGAGCTGGAGCTCGTCAGCCTCGACCGGGATCTGCCGGCCCTGGCGATCGCGGCCCGGGCGCCGACCGAGCTCGAGCGCTCCCCGTCCTTCAGGGTCTACGGACAACGATACGAGGAGGGCAAGCGATACCTGAGCAGCGCAAGACTTCCGCTAAGCGCCTGAGCCGAGCCAGCGCGCGAGCGAAGGCCGACGGCGACGCTGCCGCCGGCAAGCCCGCTGCTCGCACGCGTGCGGGCACGACGGCATTGCTGATCGGTCCCCGGCCGCAGGTGGACCAGGTCAGCGCGGACCACCCGCACGCCGCGGTGCAGCGCCCCGAGCTCACCCCCGCGCAGCGCCGACTGCTCGGCGACCTGTTCGCGATCGTCGAGGAGCACGCCGATCACGCCGCCGTCGCGATCGACCGGGAACGGGTCGAGGAGGCGTTCGTGTACGCGTGCGTTCATCACGCCGACCAGCGACGCAAGTCCGGAGAGGACTTCATCATCCATCCGATCGGGGTGGCCAAGATCTGCGCGGGCATGCGGCTTGACACCGAGACGCTGTGTGCCGCGCTGCTGCACGACACGGTCGAGGACACCAGCGCGTCGATGGAGGAGGTGGGGGCGGCTTTCGGCGAGGAGATCGCGGGGCTCGTCGATGGCGTGACCAAGCTCACCGGCTTGACCTTCCAGTCCCGCGACGAGGCGCAGGCTGAGAACTACCGCAAGATGATGATCGCAATGGCCTTGGACATCCGGGTCGTGCTGATCAAGCTCGCCGACCGGCTGCACAACATGCGGACGATCGCCGCGATGCCGAAGCAGAAGCAGATCGACAAGGCCAGGGAGACGCTCGACATCTACGCGCCGATCGCGCACCGGCTCGGCATCCATGCGATCAAGTGGGAGCTCGAGGATCTGGCGTTCCAGACGCTGCACCCGCGCAAGTACAACGAGATCAAGGGGCTCGTGGCCCAGCAGCGCGCCGAGCGCGAGCGGTACGTCAACCAGGCGGGCGAGTACCTGCGGGAGAAGCTGCGCGAGCTGGGGATCGAAGCCGAGATCTCAGGCCGCGCCAAGCACTTCTACTCGATCTACTCGAAGATGACCAAGAAGGGGCGCGAGTTCAACGAGATCTACGACCTGACCGCGATGCGGGTGATCGTC
>JAFAZB010000256.1 GCA_019240015.1 Solirubrobacterales bacterium | reverse complement strand
ACCTGCGCGCGCTCGAAGCGCTCCTGTGGCAGATACTCAGAGCCCTCGGCGAAGAAGCACAGGATCGCGTTCGACTCGGCCAGCGCGCGCCCGTCGTCGAGCACCACGATCGGCACCCGGAGCGCCGGGTTCAGCCCGCCGAGCAGCTCGGCTCGGCCCGAGCGGTCGAACACGTCCACCTCCCGGCGCTCGTACTCGATTCCCAGCTGCGCGAGCAGCAGCCGCACCTTGTAACAGTTGCCGGAGATCGCGGAGTTGTAGAGCAGCACCTCGCGTATTTCATCAGTGCACCGCCGCGCGGGCAAAGGTGCGGATCGAGATCGCGGTCAGGGCGCTACGGTCTCACGCGACCGTGAGCGCCACCCAGACGCACCGCGACTCAGCCGCTGCGGAGCCCGGGCGCGGCGCGTCGGGAGCGGCGCGGCGAGTCAATCCGCTCGCGCTCAGGGCGATCGCGTTCGTGGTCGGCGCCGCCAGCCTCGGTGCGGAGATCTCGGCCGCGCGGCTGCTCGCGCCGTACTTCGGCGCCTCGACGATCATCTGGGCGAACACGATCGCGACGGTGCTGGTCGCGCTTTCGGCGGGGTATGCGCTCGGTGGCCGGCTCGCCGATCGCCGCGCCGACCTGCGGGGGCTGTGCGCGATCGTGCTGCTTGCATCGGCGCTGCTGGCGCTGGTTCCGTTCGTCGCCGATCCGTTCCTGAAGCTGTCGGTGAGGGCGCTGGGATCACTGTCGGTCGGGGGCTTCCTCGGATCGCTCGCCGCGGTCCTGGCGCTGGTCGCGGTGCCCGTGCTGTTGCTCGGCACGGTCGCGCCGTACGCCAACCGGCTGGCGCTGGACAGCGTCGCCGACACGGGCAGGGTCACCGGCGGCCTGTATGCGATCTCGACCGCCGGCTCGCTGCTCGGCACGTTCCTGGCCGCGTTGCTGTTGATCCCGGTGCTCGGAACGCACCGCACCTTCCTGGTGTTCGCGCTCGCCTTGGCACTGGCCGCGGCTCCGGGGCTCGGCTCGCGGTGGTTCCTGCTGGTGCCGGTCGCGGTGGCCGCCTTGCTGGCCGTACCGCCGGCGGCGATCGGCGCCGGGGTGGCCGGCGGGCGGGTCATCTACGCGACGGAGACTCCCTACCAGTACGCGCGCGTGGTGCAGTTCGCCAGCGGCGAGCGGTGGCTTCAGCTGAACGAGGGCGTCGCCGTTCACTCCGACTACAGGCCGTGGAGCTACCTGACCGGCGGCTACTGGGACGACTTCCTGGTGCTGCCTTACGCCGACGCGTTGCCGGGTCCGCCGCGGCGGGTCGCGATCCTCGGCGACGCCGCGGGCACCGTGGCGCGCGCCTACGGTCACTTCTTTCCCTCCACGCGCGTCGACGCGGTCGAGCTGGACGGCGCCCTGACCGCGATCGGTAAGCGCTACTTCGCGCTGCGCGGCGCGCGGCTGCACCTCTACACGGCCGACGCCCGACCGTGGCTCGCGGCCAGCCGCGCGCACTACGACGCGATCTTCCTCGACGCCTACCGCCAGCCCTACATTCCGTTCTACCTGTTGACGCGCGAGTTCTTCGCCTCGGTGCGCGCGCACCTGGCCCGCGGCGGAATGGTGATCGTCAACGTGGGCCACATCCCGGGCTCGGACGCGCTCGAGCGGGTGGTCGCGGCGACTTTGCGCTCGCGATTCTCGGTCGTGATGCGGGACGTGGTCGGCAGGGGCAACTCGCTGGTCCTCGCGAGCAACGGCGGCTTGGATGGCGCCCGGCTTCTGTCCGCGGCCGACGGCCTGCCCGAGCAGCTGCGTGCCCTGGCCGCGAGCGTCGCGGGTCGCTTAGCTCCGGCGCTTACCGGTGGCGCCGTCTACACCGACGACCGCGCGCCGGTCGAATGGCTCACCGACCTGTCGATCCTCCGGTACGCCACCGGCACGCGCTGACGCGTCGAGGCGATCCAGATACCACTGCACGAACGCGATCACGTTGTACTCCCGCTTACGCGAGTAGGGCCCGGGGGTGAACGCCGGGCTGCGGACGCCGGCGTGATTGCGCTCGCACAGCTCCCAGTCCTGCTCGCTGGTCCGCCGCCAGAACGGAAGCAGCTGCTCCAGCGCGTAATCACGGTCCTCGACCGCGTCCCGATCGACCAGCCACTGGATCCTCACCAGCGTGCGCTCGGGCCCGGCGGGCACCAGCCGCGTCAACACGGCGTGATCCGAGCTCGCGTGCGCCCAGAAGTTCGGCACCGTGCGAATCCGCAGCGTGCCCACGTCGCGCTCCCGAAAGTCGCCCATCGTTGGCGCCACCGGCGCGCCGTCGAGCGACTCGGTGACGAAGCCCGGCGCGAGCGGCGTCCGGTTACAGGACCACCACCGGCCCGGCGTAGGGAACCGGAACAGGCCCGGCTCGGGATGGTCGATCGCCCCTGGCGCCGAACGATCCTGCCCGCCGGCTGCCATCAGCGCGCACGCATGGTCCTCGGCGCGAGCGGATGCCAGCGAGCGGACCCGGGCCGTGTCCGGGGCGGCGTCGAAGTTGGCCTGCACGTACTGCGGATGGCCGACCGTGCAGTGCCAGCACTCGCGATTGTTCTCCCACACCAGCTTCCAGTTGGCGGCCACTTCGTAGTCGAGCTGGTGGGCGAGCTTCGCGCGATCGAGCCCGTGTGGGGCCAGGGCGGCGGCGAGCTGCGCGGCGGCGCCGCCGAGCGGCTCGGGATCGGGCCCCGGCCACACGAACACCAGGCCGCCGAGCTCGGCGACGGCGGCGCGGTGAAGCCCGTAGTCGCCCCCCTCGAGCTCGTCGTCCATCCCACCGGATCCGAGCAGGGAGCCGTCGAGGCCATAGCTCCACTGGTGATACGGACACACCCAACGGCGCGCCCGACCCGACTGCGATGAGCAGATCAGCATCCCGCGGTGGCGGCAGCTGTTATGCAGCGCGTGCAGCTCGCCGGTCTCGCCGCGGACGATCAGGATCCAGTCGTCGCCCAGCTGAAAGCTGAAGAAGTCTCCGGGGTCGAGCGCTTGCGCGCCGGCCCCGGCGTAGAGCCAGCTGCGCCGCCAGATCGACTCGAGCTCGTAGGCGTAGATCGCCGGGTCGAGCGCGAATGCGCGCGGCAGCGCGTGGCCGGGCCTGTGCTCCTCGCGCGCCGCGCGCAGCGATTGCGGCTGGCTCATCGCGCGACTCGCAGGCGTGCTGCGACGACCGCGAGCAGATCGCCTCGATACTCCTCGAGCTCCGGGACCTCCGCGCCGGGGACCTTGCCCTGATCGTCGATCTGACGAAGGCGGATCGCCAGCTGCCAGTCCGCGTTGGCCCGGAAGGTCGCGATCTCGGCCTCGGTCATCGGGCCGCCCTGCGCCAGCAGGGTCCGCGCCGAGACCTCGCTGAGCTGCCCGCGGTAGCCGGGATCGGTCGCCACCAGATATCGCTTGGCTGGCACGTGCTGCTCCGCGAGCCACGCGATCCGGGCGCCGACGCGTGGCTCGAGCCAGCGCGCCGCGGCCTCGCCATGGTGCTCGCGCGGGCCGTCGTACGGAACCCCAGCCACGGCGGGAGCGCGCGCGATGTCGTGCAGCAGGCACGCCACCACGAACTCCCGCGGGCCGCCGTCGCGGCGGGCCAGCCAGGCGCACTGGAGCGCGTGCTCGAGCTGGTCGACCGGCTCGCCGTCGTAGGGCAAGCCGACCATCGACTGGCAGGCGGACATGATCCCCTCGACGGTGTCGGTGCTGCGACGGTCCGGCTGATCGCCCTGCACCGCTTCGCTCATGCCCACGGGAGCGTGTAGAGCTTGACGAACGACATCGCGCGCATTGCTTCGCGAACGCCCTCCTTGACTCCCAGGCCGCTGTCACCGACGCCGCCGAACGGGGTCAGCTCGGTGCGCCAGCCGGGCACCTCGCGGACGTTGACAGTGCCGCCGCGCAGCTCCCGAATGCAGCGCGCGATCGCCCGCCAGTCGAACGTGCACACCCCGCTGGAGAGGGCATACGGCGTGGCGTTGGCGGTGAGGATCGCTTGCTCGAGGTCCTCGACGCGGATGATCGGAGCCACCGGCCCGAACGTCTCCCGCGCCACCAGCTCGGCGTCCCGCGGAACGTGATCGAGCACCGCCGGCGTCAGCAGCGCGCCGTCGCGCTCGCCGCCGCAGAGCAGCCGCGCTCCATCTGCCAGCGCCCGTTCGATCCGATCCGAGATCACGGAGGCGGCCGACTCGTCGATCACCGTG
>JAFAZB010000248.1 GCA_019240015.1 Solirubrobacterales bacterium | reverse complement strand
CCAGCAAGAGGAGTTCATCGGCTGGGCGGAGCGCGAGCTGCTGCCGGCGTTGCGCTCGCTCTAGATGATTCAGCCGCGGTTGCGCTGATCCACGATCCGGATCGTGTGTCCCAGCTCGGGCCCGCGGAGCAGCCGCGAGTACCGCGGCACGTCGGCCGTCAGCGCCCGGCACAGCTCGCAGCGCACCGAGCCCGAGTCGTACTTGTACACGACCTCGCCGGTCAGGGGGATCCGTCCGCAACGCTCGCAGCGCTCCGCGGAGGGGGCGCGCTCGCTCAGACCACGGCGCAGCAGGGCCAGCTCGAAATCCGTTCTCGGGCGGGTGTGCTCAGCCATGGCGCCCTGTTCGTCGCGCGAACGGCGGTTCCTCCCGCCATACAATCCCGCCGTGGATCCGATCACCGTCTCGACCACGATCGCGCTCCCGCGCGAGCAGGTGTTCGAGTACCTGGCCGACATCGCCAACCACGCGGAGTTCACCGATCACTACCTGGTGGACTGGCACCTCACCCGGGTCGATCCCTACGGACCGGGGGCGGGCGCGCGTTTTCGCATCAAGGCGCCGCTCAACCGCTTCTCGTGGGCGGACGTCACGTTCGCCGAGCTGCAGCCGCCTTACCGGATCGTCGAGCGCGGCCGGGGGGGGAAGTTCAACCGGATCAGGATGCTCGGGACCTACACGCTGTCTCCCGGGCCCGGCGGAACCACGCGCGTGGCATACACGCTCGAGACCGAGCCGGCATTGCTGTCAGACAAGCTGCTCGAGGCGCTGGGGGGCCGCCGCTGGAGCCGTCGCCAGGCCGCCAAGGCGATGCGGCGGCTACGGACGATCCTCGAGGAGGGGCGGGACAGGGGCCACCGCGCCACGGTCGCGGCCCGCTGAGCGGATCGCCTCGCCCGAGTCAGCCGCCCGCCGGCGCACGCGTCGCGCGAGGCGTGCTCGGGGTTAGACTTCCGGCCCCGTGAGTGTCCGCCGCCCCTGGATCCTCGCTTGCGCGCTCGGGCTGGCGCTTGCGCTCGCCGGCTGCGGGCACAAGCAGGCGCACCCCAACACCGCCGACGCGAACAACAACGGCTTCTACGTCGACGCCGGCCCGGTCACCTATCAGCTGGAGATCTCGCGCGAGCTCAACCAGTACGCCACCGAGGACGCCGGCTACCTGACCGGGCTCCCGTCCGGGACCACGGCGCCCAACCCCGACCAGGAGTGGTACGGAGTGTTCCTATGGGCAAAGAACCAGACCAAGAGCCCGCAGGTCACGAGCGACAACTTCGACATCGTCGATACCCAGGGCAACCGCTACTACCCGCTGAAGCTCGACTCGGCGGTGAATCCGTACGCCTGGACCTCGCAGACGCTCCAACCGCTGGGGACCGAGCCGGGCCCCGACACGACCGCGAGCTACGGACCCACGCAGGGCGGCCTGCTGCTGTTCAAGATCAACACCTCCGCCTACGCCAACCGGCCGCTGACGCTGGAGATCCTCGGGCCGAGCCAGCAGGTCTGGGGATCGATCTCGCTTGACCTCTGAGGCCGCCCGCGGGCGCGCTCGCCGGACCGCCTCGATCGCCCTCGGGCTCACCCTGGCGATCGCCGCGCTCGCTTGCGCAGCGTTGCCCTCCGCGGCCGTCGCGGCCTGGGGAGCGCCGTTCGTGCTTGCGCCGCCCGGAACCCGCGACACGTTGCCGGCCCAGATCGCGTTCGCTCGCAACGGCGCCGCGGCGGTCGTGTTCACGACTCAAGACGAGGACCAGCCAGCCCTCTCGACGGCGTTTGTGACCTTGCGCTCGGCTTCTCGCCAAGTGGAGCCGACGCGTCGCATCCCCGGCGCCCAGCTGGCGCTGGCCGAGACCTTCGCGGGCCGATCGCTCGAGCTCTTGACCGGCGCGGGGCGCGCCGACGGCGCCTGCTGCAGCGTGGTCTCGCTGATTCGGCTGGGTCCGCGCGGGGCGTTCGGGCGAGCGCAGACCGTCGTGGGGGGGCTCGCCGGCGCGACGCTCGGGGCGCTGGTCAACGTGGCCGGCGGGCGCCTACTGGTCGCGGTCGCGACCGAGGCCGGGCTGTGGGTGGCGCAGTCTCCGAGCGGCGATCGTCTGGTCTCGAGCCGGCTGCTGACCGCGCCGAGCGCGACGCCCGAACTGCTCGCGGCGACTGTCGCGGGCCGCGTGACGTTCGTCGCCTGGAGCGCCGCGGGAGCGCCGCCAGGGCCCGGCCCGAGGACCATTTCGCTCGCCACCGGCGCACCCAGCGCGCCGCCCGGCCCGGGTCGCACCGCGGTGCTCGCCTCGGTCGGACACCGGATCGACGAGCTCGCGCTGGCCCCCCGTGGCCGCACCGCGACTGCCGCCTGGATCGAGAGCTGGTTTGACCCCAGCGGCCACTACCAGTCGCAGCTGAGAGTCGCCGATCTCACCGCCCGCCACCGCGTCCAAACCGTCTCCCTGCCAGGTCTGCCTGCCTCGGGGCTGGCGTTCGCGGGCGACGCGGCGGGCGACCAGGCGGTCGCCTGGAAGGCCTGTGACGCCACCGGGGCGTGCACGTTGGATGCAGCCACCCGCCCCGCCGGCGGCGCGTTCTCGAGCCCGGTCTCGCTCGGCGCGGTCGACGCCTCCCAGGCGCCGGCGGTCAGCGTCGCCCCCGGCGGCTCAGCGCTCGTCGCCTGGGTGCAGTCCGGCAGTCCACTGGCCGCGATCGCCTCCACGAGCGGTGCCGGCTTTGGCCCGCCGGCGGTGCTCTCGCCGACCGTGTACGCGGCCGACATCACGGTTGCGTTTGGTCCCGCCGGTAAGGCGATCGCCGCCTGGAGCGACGCCGCGCCGGCGCCGAGTGTGGCGGGCGCCGTGTACCGGCCGGGGTAAGGGGGTCGGCAGGGCGCTCGCGAGTCGGTGGCGGGCGGGCGTAGGGCCATCGCGACTCGGTGGCGGGCGCTTCGCGCCCGCGGCCACACTGGGCGGGCAGCGTGGCTCTGGCCTCGAAACGGGCGGGCTCGCACTCAATCGCAACCACCCCCGGCCGTTTCAGCGGGTGGTTCCGTCTTCGGTCGCATCGTCGTGACATCCGGAACCACGCCGCCGCGGCGGCCACCCAGTGTGCGAATTTTGTCGATCGGCGCGCTCCCGGCCCCCCGGTGCAGGCGCGCTCAGCGCCGCCCACGCACGCCCCCGCCGCTTCAATGCAAGAACCACGCCGCCCGCCCGCCGGCGCCGCGGGCGCGAAGCGCCCGCCACCGAGTCGCGACCGCAACCGAGTCGCCGCGCGCTCGGCTAGTCCGCGCAGGGTCCGGTGCTGACCGGTGACCCGCCCGCGGCCCGCCTCAGTTGTGAGCGGACCACGTCATTGGGCACGGCGAAGCCGCCGCCGTTGCCGCCGGTGATCGCCGCGAACACGGTTCCCACCACCTGCCCGGAGGCGGTGATCATCGGGCCGCCTGAGTTGCCGGGGCGCACTCGCCCCCGCAGCGAGGTGATGGTCCGCAGCACGGGCCCGTTGCCGTAGGCGTCCTCGGTGCTGAACTGCTGCGTCTGGCCGACCCGGCCCGGCTCGGCGTCGAACGGGCCATCGAGCGGGTAGCCGAGGATCGCCGCGGCGGTTCCGGGCACGGCGTCGGCGGCCAGCCTGAGCGCGCGGGCGTGCAGTCCCTGCACCTTGAGCACCGTGACGTCGTCGTGCGGGTCGAACGCGAGCGCCTGCGCCGGGAGCTCGGGGCCGCTCCCGTCGAGCTGCACCCGGGTGTCGGTCTCGCCAGCGACGACGTGCGCGTTGGTGACCACGACTCCTGGCGCGGCCACCCAGCCGCTGCCTTCGATCCCCAGCCCGCATGCCGTCCCCAGTACCCGCACGACGCTGCCCCTCGCCGCGCGCACGCCGACGCTGGCCAGGATGCCACGTGTCGGCGGCGCAACGTCCGCCTCGGGGCCGCTCACGGCGGGCAGCGGATCGAAGTGCGCCAGCGCGTCGAGGATCGGGCCGGAGGGGGGCAGCAGCTGATCGAGCCCGCGCAGGATCGCCGATCGCTGGAGATCGGCCCGCAGCGGCCGCGAGCCCGAGGACTGGAGCGCCACGGCGCCGATGATCCAAGCGATCCCCAAGCCCACACAAGCGGTCAGCGCGGCCCCCAGCACGCCGTCCAGGGCACGCAGCCCCGGCAGCCGCAGCGCGGAACGGGCATGCAGCCCCAGACCCTCGAAGCCGCTGGCGAGCACGCCGCCGGCGAGCAGCGCGCCGAGCAGCCCGAACAGCGGCGCGTATTGCGAATGGGAGCCGCCCGGCAGCACCAGCGGCGCCAGCCGGGTGCCCAGGAACGCCCCCATCGCGAACCCGACCAGCGACAGCGCCCCGACGATGAATCCCTGCATGTAGCCGTAGAAGGCCAGCAGCAGCGTGAAGACCACGATCAGCCAATCGATGGCGGTCATGCCATTGAGAGTAGTGGTGGCCAAACCCTGCACTCATCTTCTACCGTTCAGGGCTGAGGTGGTCCACGGAGGTGTAATGACGGCGCCGGGGCCGCGCCCCGTTCGAGGGAACGTCCGGCGTCGGCGCTTTCTCACGCGAATGATCCCGCTGGCAGCGCTCGCGGCGGGCTCGTTCACCGCAGGGATCCTGTGGGCGACCGCGCCCGGACGGGCTGAGCGCCAGCTGGTCCAGGGCTACGTGACGGCCTGGGCCCGCAACGACTACCCGAGGATGTACGACCTGCTCGACGCCCCCTCGCGGCGAGCCACCTCCGAGGCCCAGTTCGCCGCCGAGCTGAAGGATGCGGCCGCGACGGCGACGCTCGAGGCGCTGATCCCGGGGCGGATCGGCGCCCGCACTCGCGACGTGATCCCGGTCCGCGTCCGGGTGCGGACCGCGCTCTGGGGCACGCTGCTGACGACGCTGCAGGTGCCGCTCAGCGGCAGCGGCTCCGGCGCCAGCATCCGGTTCTCGACCACGCTCCTGTTCCCCGGCCTGCTGAGCGGCGAGCAGCTCAGCCGGCAGGTCACGCTGCCGCCGCGCGCGGCGCTGTTGGCGAGCGACGGGGCGCCGCTGGCCGAAGGCGCCGAGCGCCACTCGTCGATCCCCGATGTGGCCGGGGAGATCGTCGGCGCGCTGGGACCGATCCCGGCGGACCTGTCCAGTGAGTACGAGGCGCTCGGTTACCCGTCCGACGCAAAGGTCGGCCTCGACGGATTGGAGCGGGTGTTCCAGACGCGCCTCGCGGGACGGCCCGGGGGGACGCTGCTGGCGGGCAGCCGGGTCCTCGCCCAAGCGCCCCCGATCCCCGCGCACGCGGTCACGACGACGATCAGTCCGGTGATCGAGCGGGCCGCGATGGCCGCGATGGCCGGCCGCTATGGCGGGATCGCGGTGATGAATCCTCGCAGCGGCGCCGTGCTGGCGCTCGCCGGAGTGGCGTTCTCGGCGCTTCAGCCCCCCGGCTCGACGATGAAGATCATCACCGCGGCGGGGGCGCTCGAAGCCGGGATCGTGAAGCTGAGCGACACGTTCCCGATCGCGACCTTCGCGACGCTCGACGGCTTCAAGCTCCAGAACGCCAACGGCGAGGCATGCGGGGGCACATTCCTGAATGCGTTCGCGGTCTCCTGCAACTCGGTGTTCGCGCCGCTGGGCGCGAAGCTCGGCGCGCGCCGTCTGGTCGCGACGGCCGAGCGGTTCGGTTTCAACCAGCCGTCCCCGATCGCCGGCGCCGAGGAGAGCGTGATCCCCCCGGCGGGTGAGATCGGCGACAGCCTCGCGGTCGGGTCATCGGCGATCGGCCAGGGACTGGTGCAGTCCACGGCGCTGGGGATGACCGACGTCGCCGCGACGATCGCGATGGGCGGCCGGCGCCCGATCCCCACCCTGCTGGCGCACCAGCGCCCCCGCTTCGTGCGCGCGATCAGCGGCCGGGTCGCGCGACTGGTGCAACGGATGATGGTCGCCGTGGTCCAGTTCGGCACCGGCACCTCCGCACAGATCCCCGGGATCGTGGTCGCGGGCAAGACCGGCACGGCCGAGCTACGCGACACCACCAACCCGAACAACCCCAACGCCAACTCGCCCCAGAACACCGACGCGTGGTTCGTGGGCTACGCGCCGGTGGGAGCCCCGCGGATCGTGGCGGGCGCCCTGTTCCCGAACCAGGGCGCCGGCGGGGCCACCGCCGCCCCGGCGATCCACGACGTGCTGGAGGCGGCGCTGCGGACGCGATGAGGGCGAGGCGGTGCGGCGGGACGGGCGATCAAAAATCGCACACTGGTGGGTTGTGCCGAGGGGCCGTGGTGCGCGGTCACGATCATGCGAGCGCCCGCGGAACCACCCCCTGAAATCGCCGGGGGTGGTTGCGATTCAGTGCGATCCGGGTCGCGGCGGGTAGCCGCGAATCAACGTGAGCGACCGCGACTGGGCGGGTGGGAGCCTCGGGAGAAGGGCCCACCATTGCCCAGGGGCCACGCGGCGCACGGTCGGCGCGGGAGAACGCCGCCGTGCGCGAAAGCGTGGTCAGAACGCTGTGGGCGAGCGACGGTCTGCACGCCGCTCGCCCCTTGGCGTTTTCAGTGCCCCCTGACGTCCTCGGCCATCTGCTGCACCACATCCAGCCCCAGAGCCCCCAGGAGCTGTGGGTGATGATGCGCGAGGTGTCGCTGGGTCGCGTCGAAGAGCTCTCGCTCTGAATCGCCTGCGAGCTGCGCCCCGCACTCGCAGTAAGCGATCCGCTTGTGCTCTTCCTCGAACGTGGTCATAGCTCCTCGGTCGCACGGCCCTGCTTCACTACGCGCGCGCCCCCTCCGAGCGCGTCGTATGTGATCCCCGGTGATCACGCTCGGCAGAATGACCCCCTGACGTTGTCGATACGTTTCCAGAACGTTGCCGCCCGCAGGACCTGCGAGAGAGAGGACCCGGATCCAGCTTTGCGGGCGGCTATCGATCGAGGTCGACGGCGCTGAGCTGATCGATGGCCTGCGCGGCAAGCAGGTCCCGCTGCTGCTGGCCTATCTGGTGCTCAACCGCGAGCGACAGGTCAGTCGCGAGGAGCTGATCGAGGCGCTGTGGCCCGAGCGCATGCCCGTCTCCCAGGACGGAGCGCTACGCACGCTGCTCTCGCGCCTGCGATCGGGGCTCGGAGCGTCGGTGCTGGTCGGCCGCGACGAGCTGATGCTCTCGCTCGTCGAGCCGGTGTGGGTCGACGTCGAGGCGGCGCTGGCGGAGATGGAGCGCGCGCACGAGGCGCTCGAGCAGGGCGAGGCGCGGGTGGCCTGGGCGCTGGCGCAGGTGCCGCTCAACATCGCCCGCCGCGGGCTGCTGCCCGGTTCGCAGGCCGACTGGCTGGAGCCACGGCGCCGTGAGCTCGAGGAGGTCAAGCTCCAGGCGCTCGAGGCGATCGGCCGCGCCGGCCTCAAGCTGGGCGGGACCCTGCTCGGGTCGGTCGAGCGCTCGGCCCGCGCGCTGATCGAAGCCGAGCCCTACCGCGAGTCGGGCTACGCGCTGTTGATGCAGGCGCTCGCCGCCCGGGGAAACGTCGCCGAGGGACTGAGGGTCTACGAGCGCCTGCGGACGCTGCTGCGCGAGGAGCTGGGGACCGCGCCGTCGCCCGAGACGATCGCGGTCCACGAGCTGTTGCTGACGCCGAGCCGGCGGCCCGAACCCGAGGCGGGCGGCCGGGCCGGGGGCCCGCTCGCGATCGAGCTCCCGGCCGAGCTTCGCGTGTCGGGGCGTACGCCGCTGGTGGGGCGGATCGATGAGCTCGAGGGTCTGGCGCGGCTGTGGACGATCGCCGCCGGCGCGGATCCCGGCGAGCCGGTAGGCCTCGGCGGGCCTGTGGAGATCGTGGGCCCGCTCGGCGCCAGCCCCAGCGTCGCCAGGGTGGTGCTGCTCGCGGGAGACCCGGGGATCGGCAAGACCAGGCTGCTGGTCGAGGTGGCGCGGCGCGTGCACGACGCGGGCGCGCTGGTGCTGGCGGGCCGCTCGCCCGAGCAGGCGCTGGTGGCCTACCAGCCGTTCCTGGAGGCGCTGCGCCACTACATCGTCAACGTCCCGGCCGGGCAGCTCCAGGCGAGCGCGCGCGAGTACGGATCGGAGCTCTCCCGGCTGATCCCGGAGCTCCGCCGCCGCGTGCCGGACCTGCCTCCTCCGACCCCCGGCGAGCCCGAGATGGAGCGCTACCGGCTGTTCGAAGCGGTCGTCGGGCTGCTCGCGGAGTGCGCCTCCTCGGCGCCGGTGCTGCTGGTGCTGGACGACCTGCATTGGGCCGACCGGCCCACGTTGCTGCTGCTGCGCCACCTGGCGCGGGCCCGCGGTGCGGGGCGGCTGTTGATCCTCGGCGCGTACCGCGCGACCGAGATGGGCGCCGGCTTCGCGGCGGCGCTGATGGAGCTCCGCCACGAGCGCTTGGTGACCCAGATCAACGTGACCGGACTGGAGCGCGACGAGACCGCCGAGCTGGTGCACCTGCGGACCGGGGAGGTGCCGAGCGCCTCGTTCTCGGACGCGCTGCACGAGGAGACGGGCGGCAACCCGTTGTTTATCGAAGAGATCGTCCGCCACCTCGCCGAGGCAGGCGTCCGGGCGGGTCGCGCGGGCGCCGGCGAGCTCCAGGGCGCGGGGCTCCCGGAAGGCGTCAAGGAGGTGATCGCCCGGCGCCTGACCCGGCTGGACGAGAGCGTGATCGAGTGGCTGCGGGTCGCCGCGGTGATCGGGCGGGACTTCGAGTCGACGCTGCTCGAAGAGGTCCTCTCGGCCCCCGAGGAGGAGTACTTCGTCGCGCTCGAGGAGGCGCTCGACGACGGCCTGGTGGTCGAGGCGGGCGCCTCGCCGGGAAGCTACAGCTTCTCCCATGCGCTGATCCGGGAGACCCTGTACGAGGGCATGTCGAGGCCGCGCCGGGCGCGCATCCACAGGCGCGTGGGAGCGGCGCTCGAGGCCAGCGACCCCGACCGCCACCTATCGGCGCTGGCTCACCACTACACCCGCGCGGCCGGGCCCCAGGACGCCGAGCGAGCGATCCGCTATGCGATGCGCGCGGGCGAGCAGGCGATCGCGATGCTGGCGCACGAGGAGGCCGCCGAGCACTATGCCCGGGCGCTCGAGGTGCTCGAGCGCTTCGAGCCCGACGCCCTCACCCGCCGCCTGGAGCTGCTGCTGGCGCTGGGGGAGGCGCAGGTGCGCAGCGGCGAGCGGCCGCTCGCCCAGCAGACCTTTCGGGAGGCCGCCGGCCTGGCCGCGCGACTGGGCGATAGCGCAAGCCTGGCGCGGGCGGCGATCGGGGCCTCGCGTCGTTACGTCCAACCGCCGGGGGTAGTGGACGAGGAGCTGATCGGGCGCCTCGAGCAGGCGCTCGAGATGATGGGCGGCGAGCGCAGCGTGGTCCGCGTGGCGCTGCTGGCGCGGCTGTGCGGCGCGATCTACTTCTCGCCCGAGCGCGAGCGGATGAAGGCGCTGAGCGAGGAGGCGACCGTACTCGCGCAGGAGCTGGACGACCCCCAGGCGCGGGCGCTGGCCGCGGCCGCGCGCCGGCGGGCGTTCTGGGCCCCGGATGAGTTACAGCGGCGGCTGGCCGATTCCACGGAGCTGCTGCGGCAGGCCCGCGAGGCGGGCAACGTCGAGCTTGAGCTACAAGGTCACGCGTGGCTGATGGTCGATCTGCTCGAGCAGGGCGACATGGAAGCGGTGGAGGCCCAGATGGAGGCCTTCAGCGCCGGCGCACAGCGGCTGCGCCAGCCGCTCTATCTATGGCACGCCGGCGTGTGGGAGGCGATGCGCGCGCTGCTCTCGGGCCAGCTCGAGCGAGCCGATGACCTGGCGCTGAGGGCGCTCGGCACCGGCGTGCACGGCGAGGGCGTGACCGCGCCGCAGTACTACGCGCTCGAGCTGCTGGCGATTCGCCGCGAGCAGCGGCGGATGGGAGAGCTCGAGCAGCGCGTGCGCGAAGCCGTGCAGGAGAGCCCACACCGCCCCGCCTGGGGCGCCGCGCTGCTGACGCTGCTGTGGGAGCAGGAGCGCACCGACGAAGCGCGCCTGCAGCTCGATCGCCTCGCCGCGAGCGAGTTCCGCGACATACCCGCAGACGGCGACTGGCTGCCCACGATCGCGCTGCTCGCGGAGGGCGCCAGCGAGCTGCGCGACGCCGCCCGGGCCGCCACCCTCTATCGGCTGCTGCGCGGCTACGAGCAGCGCAACGTGGTGGTCGGGCTGGGGGCCTTGTGCCTGGGCTCGGTGGCCCGCTACCTGGGACGGCTGGCCGCCACGCTGGGCGAGATCGAGCAGGCCGAGCGGCACTTCGAGCGAGCGCTCGCGGCGCACCAGCGGCTGCGGGCGCCCGTCTACGTGGCCCACACCCAGCTCGACTGGGCCGGCGCGCTTGGTCCCGGCGAGCGGGCCGCGGAGCTCCTCACCGCGGCCGCGGCGATCGCCGAGGGCCTGGGCCTGCGGTCGGTTGCCTTCAGGGCGGCGAAGTTGCGCGATCAGGGGCCTGGCTGAGCGGAGAACCTGCGCGGAACGTGCTTGTTGCAGCGGCGGCTGGCGCGGACGCTACCCTCCCCGGACCCATGTCCAAGACGCTGGTGATAGCCGAGAAGCCGTCCGTCGGGCGCGATCTCGTCAAAGTCCTGCCGGGCCCGTTCGAGAAGCACGAGGGCTATCTGGAGGGACCGCAGCACGTGGTTAGCTGGGCGGTGGGCCACTTGGTGGCGCTCGCCGACCCAGACGAGTACGACGACCGCTTCAAGAAATGGCGGATGGCCGATCTGCCGATCGTCCCCGAGCGCTTCAAGCTGGTCGTGCGCGACGAGCGCTCGCGCAAGCAGATGAACGTGGTCAAGCGCCAGCTCGCGCGCGACGACGTGGAGGCGGTCGTCAACGCCTGCGACGCGGGCCGCGAGGGCGAGCTGATCTTTGCCTACATGTACGAGAAGTCGGGCTCGCGCAAGCCGGTGCAGCGGCTGTGGCTGAACTCGATGACTCGCGGGGCGATCGAGGAGGCCTTCGGCGGCCTGCGCCCCGGCACGGAGCTCGCGACGCTCGAAGCGGCGGCCCGGTCGCGATCGGAGGCCGACTGGATCGTCGGGATGAACGCCACCCGGGCGGCGACGATCCGGCTGCGCTCGTCGTTCGACGGGGCGGTCTCGCTGGGGCGGGTGCAGACCCCGACGCTCGCGATCCTGGCCCGGCGCGAGGAGGAGATCAAGGCCTTCACACCCGAGCCGTACTGGGTCGTCGACGCGACCTTCGACACGGTCGCGGACGCTCCCCGGGTCTACGACGGGCGCTACCACGCGGGCGCCAACCCCCGGATCAAGAGCGCCGAGGAGGCGCAGCGGGTAGTCGAGGCCTGCGAGCGCGAGCGCGGCGAAATCACCAAGCTCGAGACCTCGGAGCGCAAGGAGCGCCCGCCGCTGCTGTACGACCTGACCTCGCTCCAGCGCGACGCCAACAGCCGCTACGGCTTCTCCGCCCGGCGTACGCTGGCCGCCGCGCAGCGGCTCTACGAGGAGCACAAGGCGCTCACCTACCCCCGCACCAGCTCGCGTTACCTGACCCGGGACATGATCGGCGAGATCAAGCCGATCGCCCGCCTGCTCGGCGGCCAGGGCGAGTACCGGCGGGGCTCGGAGTACGTGCTGGGGCTCGACGTGCTGCCGCTCGCGCGCGTCGTCGACGACGCCAAGGTCTCAGACCACCACGCGATCATCCCCACGCGCGCCGAGCGCTACCCGGTGGAGAAGATGAACGACGATGACAAGCGCGTCTACGACATGGTCGTGAGGCGCTTTTTGGCGGTGTTCCATCCGGACGCTGTGTTCGAGAACACCCGCGTGGAGAGCACCGTCGGCGAGCACGTATTCCGCACCCGCGGCAAGCTGATGCTGGTCCCCGGTTGGCGCGGGGTCTACGGGGAGCTCCCCGACTCAGAGCGCGCCGATGACGACGAGGGACGCGAGCAGCAGCTGCCCAAGCTCGTCCACGGCGAGGCGGTGCAGGTGCAGGAGGTCGGCTCAGAGCGCAAGGAGACCAAGCCCCCGCGTCGCTACACCGAGGGCTCGCTGCTGGCGGCGATGGAGACCGCGGGCAAGCTGGTCGAGGAGGAGGAGCTCCGCGAGGCGATGAAGGACTCGGGGATCGGCACCCCGGCGACCAGGGCGGCGATCATCGAGCGCCTGCTCCAGGTCGGCTACATCGAGCGCGACGGTCGGGCGTTGATCGTGACCGAGAAGGGGCTGAACGTGATCAGGCTGCTCGGCGAGCACGCCCTCACCTCCCCGGGGATGACCGGCGAGTGGGAGCACCGGCTGGCGAAGATCGAGACCGGCGAGGACTCCCGCGAGGCGTTCATGGGCGACATCGTCAAGTTCACCGAGGCCACCGTGGGCGAGCTCGACACGAAGCTCAAGGACGTGCGGATCCCGCGCGCCAACCTGGGCCCCTGCCCGGTCTGCGGCCGCGACATCGTCGAGAACCGCAAGGGCTACTCGTGCTGGTCGCGCGATGACCCGGGCTGCGGTTTCGTGATCTGGAAGGCCAAGGCCGGCAAGCAGCTGCCGGTTTCGATCGCCCGGGAGCTGATCAAGACCGGGCGCACCGGGAAGCAGGTGACCGGCTTCAAGGGCCGCTCCGGCAAGAGCTTCCGGGCCAAGCTCGCGCTGCAGCAGTCCGAGGAGGGCAAGTGGCGGGTTGAGTTCGACGAGCCCTGGGCGAAGGAGGGCGCGCGAGCCCCCGAGGCCGAGCAGGCTCCCGCGGCGGCGGCCTGAGGAGCTGAGCGCCGGGGCGCATGCGCCCCGGCGGGGGGGCGCGCATGCGCGCCCCCCGGGGTCGGTGCATGCACCGACCCCCCACATACCGGATCGGGTGCTGCTTGGCGTCGGAGCGGCGCGCCACCATAGGCCGATGCCGCTCACGCTCGTACTCGGGCCCGCCAACTCCGCCAAGGCCGGGGAGGTGCTGGGTGCCTATGGGGACGCCGCCCGCCGCGGCGCGGTGCTGGTCGTGCCGACCGCGGCGGACGCCCGGCACTACGCCCTGGAGCTGGCGGGGGACGGCGTCGTGTTCGGCTCCGTGCTGACGTTCGCGGCGCTGGCGGGCGAGATCGCGCGCCGGGCAGGTTTCGCGGGCAGGCGCCTGTCGGCACTCCAGCGCGAGCGGGTGCTGCGGCGCGCGGTCGGCTCCGCGCGGCTGCGCTCGCTGGCCCCGTCGGCCGCGGGACCAGGGTTCGTGGCCGCCGCCGGAGAGCTGATCGCCGAGCTCGAGCGGTCGCTGATCGCCCCGCCGCGGTTCGCGGCGGCGCTGCGGAGTTGGGCGGAGCTCGATCCGCGGCGCGCGCCGTATGCGGAGGAGCTCGCCGCGGTGTACCTCGCGTACGGGCGCGAGCTGGAACGCCTCGGACGACTCGACTCCGAGCTGTTCGCGTGGCGGGCGCTCGACGCGCTGCGCGCCGCGCCGGGGGGGTGGGGCACCGCGCCGGTGTTCTTCTACGGGTTCGACGAGCTGACCGCGCTCGAGCGCGACGCGGTCGAGACCCTGTCGCGGATCGTCGGCGCCGAAGTGACAGTCTCGATCACCTACGAGCCCGGGCGCGAGGCGCTCGCCGCGCGGGCCGAGGGGGTGCAGGAGCTGCGCGCGATCGCCGGGCGCGTGCTGGAGCTGCCGGCGCTCGACGAGCACTATGCGACGGGTTCCCGGGCGCCGCTGCACCATCTCGAGCGGGGCCTGTTCGAGCCGGGGGCGGCGCGGGTCGCCGCGGGGCACGCGGTGCGGCTGCTCGAAGCGGGCGGCGAGCGGGCCGAGGCCGAGCTGGTCGGGGCGGAGGTGCTCGAGCTGCTGGCGGCCGGCGTGCCGGGCGAGGAGATCGTGATCGTGTACCGGTCGCTGGCGCGCCGCGCCCCCGTCGTCGAGCGCGTCTTCGGGCGGTACGGGATCCCGCTCGCGAGCGACTACGAGCTGCCGCTGGCACGCACCGCGCTCGGCCGGGGAGTGCTGGGGCTGGCGCGTTGCGCGCTGCTCGACCCCGAGCGCGCGCGCGCCGAGGACCTGCTGGCGTACCTGCGCACGCCCGGGATGCTCGAGCGACCCGAGCTCGCCGACGCGCTGGAGGTGCGGCTGCGCACACGAGGACTGGACAGCGCGGCGGATGCGCGGGAACTGCTCGGCTGGGAGCTCGCGGAGCTCGACTCGCTGCGCGGCGCAGCGGATCCCGGCGCGGAGCTCGCGCGTCACGCGCGTCGACTGCTGGCGGCGCCACATCGGGGGGCGACGCCGACGCTCGCGGCGGACGAGCAGCTCGACGCGCGGGCGCTCGCCACGCTGCTACGGGGGCTCTCGGAGCTGGCGGAGCTGGGCGATCCGCCCCGCGGCGAGGAGCTCGTCGAGTGGCTCGCGGCGTTGCCCGTGCCGGCCGGCGCCCCGCAGCGCCCCGGGGCGGTGCTGCTGGCCGAGCCGCTGGCGATCCGCGCGAGGCGCTTCCGGGCGGTGTTCGTGTGCGGCCTTCAGGAAGGGGAGATGCCGCTCCCCGGGCGCCCGGAGCCGTTTCTCCCGGACGAGCGGCGCCGCGAGCTGGCCGCCTGCTCGGGCTTGCGGCTGCGCCCGCGCGAGGACTCGCTGGCACGCGAGCGCTACCTGTTCTACGCGTGCGCGTCACGGGCCACCGAGCAGCTCGTGTTGAGCTACCGCAGCTCCGACGAGGAGGGCAACCTGCTGCTGCCCTCGCCGTTCATCGCGGACGTCGCCCAGCTGCTCGACGAGCAGTGGCCGGCGCGACGCCGGCGCCGGCTGTTGCCCGACGTCGTGTGGAGCGAGCCGGAGGCCCCCACCGAGCGCGAGCGGGCGCGGGCCAGAGCGGCGCGGGCGGGCCGCGAGGCGGCCGTCCCAGAGGCTGCCCCGGGGGAGCCTGCGGTCCTCCCGGCGGAGCGGCTCGGGGCCGCCGCGCTGGCGCACGTTCGGCATCGGGAGATCGTCTCCGCCGGGGCGCTCGAGTCCTACGCCGATTGTCCGGTCAAGTGGCTGGTCGAGCGTGAGCTGCAGCCGGATCGGTTCGACCCAGACCCCGACCCGATCGCCAGGGGCAACGTGATGCACGACTGGCTCGAGCAGCTGCTCTCGAAGCTCGGCGGCCCCGTGAGCCCGGAGTCGCTGCCCGAGGCCCACCGATTGCTGGACCAGCTGCTGACCGGGCTCGCGGGCGAGGAGCTCAGCCCCGCCGCCGACGCGGTCGCTCCTGGCCGCCCGGCGGCGGTCCGCGCGGCCGCGCTGCGCGCGATCGAGGCCGACCTGCGGCGCTACCTCGAGCACGAGGCGGCCAACGGCTGCCAGTGCCAACCGGTCGGGCTCGAGCTGCGGTTCGGCTTCGAGGAGGACTCGCTGCCGGCGCTCGAGCTGGGGCGGGAGCCCGAACGGGTCCGGGTGCGGGGGATGATCGATCGCGTCGACGCCGACCCCGAAGGGCGCGCGATCGTACGCGACTACAAGAGCGGCCGCGCCCGTCCCGAGCACCAGGGCGGGCGCTGGAGCTCAGACCGCCAGCTGCAGGTGGCGCTGTACATGCTGGCGGTGCGGCGGCTGCTTGGGCTCGAGCCGGTGGCGGGGCTCTACCAGCCGCTGGCGGGCGAGGATCTGCGCGCCCGCGGTTTGTACGCCGACGGCGCCCCGGTCGGCGCCAGCGTGTTCGCGACCGACGCCCGCGACGCGGAGCAGCTCGAGGCCGAGCTGGAGCAGGCGCAGGAGCGGGCCGTGGCGCTCGCGAGCAGGCTGCGCTCGGGCGAGCTGACCCCCTGCCCCGAGACCTGCTCGCGCGATGGGTGCGCGTATCCGGGGATCTGCCGGGTTGGCTGAGAACGCATTCACCGCCGAGCAGCTCCTGGCGATCGAGCGCCGCGAGGGAGACCTGCTGCTCGACGCCGGCGCCGGCAGCGGCAAGACCTCGGTGCTGGTCGAGCGGTTCGTGCGCTCGGTGCTCGAGGATCGGCTTGAGGTCGCCGCGATGCTGACGATCACGTTCACCGACAAGGCCGCCGCCGAGCTGCGCGACAGGATCCGGCTGGCGCTCCGGGAGCGCGGCGCGGACGAGGCGGCGCGGGCCACCGAAGGCGCGTTC
>JAFAZB010000228.1 GCA_019240015.1 Solirubrobacterales bacterium | reverse complement strand
CCCGGCGAGCTCGCCGGGCACGGTCGTACGCGAGCCTGAACAGCTCGATCGTCCCTTCGACGGATCCGAGCCCGGCGATCGAGACCGTGACCCACCCCGAATCGGGCAGCACGTGGTGAGGCCGGGCGCGGCCGGACGCGATGAGCTCGTCGCGGATCCGCCGCGGGAAGGGAAGGTCGGCGATCCGATCGCCGTGCAGATGGCCGAGCTCGCGGCGCCCCAATCGCAGCTCGACCCCGCCGAAGCGATGCTGCGCGAGCTCGACGCCCGGCCACGACTGCACAGCCCGGACGATCTGCTCGCCTGGTCTGAGGGTTGTGCTCGTGATCGGCTCATCCATCTGTCTCCTCACCTCGCTGTCTGTCGTAGTGCATGATTGCGCGATGCGCGCCGTGTTCGCGAGCGGGATCGACGCCGAGAACCCGCTGAACGGGCTGGAGATCGGCGAGCGGCCGGATCCCGAGCCGCCGCGGGACTGGGCGACGGTGACGGTCAACGCCAGCTCGCTCAACCACCACGACCTGTGGTCGCTGCGGGGCGTGGGGCTGAGCAGCGACCAGCTGCCGATGATCCTCGGCTGTGACGCGGCAGGCGTCGATGAGAACGGCAACGAGGTAATCGTGCATTCGGTGATCAGCCGTGACTCCTGGCGCGGCGACGAGACCTTCGACCCGCGCCGCACGCTGCTCTCTGAAAGGCATCAAGGCACGTTTGCCGAGCGGGTCGCGGTACCGCGGCGCAACCTGATCCCCAAGCCCGAGCAGCTGTCCTTCGAGGAAGCGGCCTGCCTGCCGACCGCGTGGCTGACCGCCTACCGGATGCTGTTCACGCGCGGGCGCGTGGTACCCGGGATGACGGTCCTCGTGCAGGGCGCCAGCGGCGGGGTGGCGACGGCGCTGACCGTGCTGGGCAGCGCGGCCGGGATCCGGATGTGGGTCACCAGCCGCTCGCAGGAGAAGCGCGAACAGGCATTGAAGCTCGGAGCCGAGCAGGCGTTCGAGTCGGGCGCCCGCCTGCCCGACCGCGTCGACGCGGTGATGGAGACGGTCGGCGAGGCTACCTGGGAGCACTCGATCCGCTCGCTCAAGCCCGGGGGTACGGTGGTCATCTCGGGAGCGACGTCCGGCACCGCCCCGCCGGCCGAGCTGAACCGGATGTTCTTCCTGCAGCTGTCGGTGATCGGCTCGACGATGGGCACCCGCGAAGAGCTCGAGCGGCTCACGCGGTTCTGCATCGAGAAACAGGTGCGTCCCGTGATCCACCAGACGCTGCCGCTCTCAGAGGCGCGCGACGGCTTCGCGGTGATGCTCGAAGGCGAGCAGCTCGGCAAGATCGTGTTCACGCCCTGAGCGCGGGCGGCGGGTTCCCGGCCCGCGCAGGCTCAGCTCGACGGGAGCGCGACGTCGAGCACGATCTCGACCTGGTCCTTGACCTTGAGCGCCCCCATGAACGCGCGATATGGCTTGATCCCCCAGGCGCTCTGCGTGATCGAGAGGGTGCCGCTCGCGCGAGATTCGGCCGAGACGGCGAGCTGGTAGGTGGTGGGCTTGGAGGCACCGGCGAGCTCGAGCTCACCCTGGATCGTCAGGCGCTCCGGCCTCGACTGCACCGAGCGGGACCGGAACCTGATCGGCGAGCGGCGCAGGATCTTCTCGCTGATGTCCTGGCGAATGCCGGCGCGGTCCTTGTCGGTCAGCGGCTTGACCCCGTGCAGTCCCTCCAGCACGTGGAAGGAGCCGGGGTCGGCTTCCAGGCCGATCTCGGTGACGTCCCCGTCCTCGCCGACCTGGAGCGTCGCTTGCCACTGCTCGACCTCGATGATCAAGTCGTGGCCGACCTTCTGCGCGACCCCCTCCCGGTAGGTCTGCACCCGGAGCGTGCCATCGTCGGGGCCGAGCCGATGGGTGCCTGGGGCAAGCGCCATCGCGCCCATCATAGTGCGCTTCGCCGGGTCTAGAAGACGATCACGGCCCGCCCCCGCAGGCCACCGGCATCCATCACCCGGTGTGCCTCGGCGGCCTGCTCGGGTGGATACTCGCCGGCGACCCGGAGCGCGAGCGCGACACGACCGGCGAGCTCGGAGAGCTCCGTCAGCCAGTCGGTGCGGTCGAGCGCCGTGCGCACCAGAACCGGCTTGACCTCGATCCCTCGCTCAGGCTCGCTGTCACCCCACCCACGGACAACCGCGATCGCTCCCCGATAGCGGATCGCCGGCAGCGCGGCCGCACGCAGCAGCGCCGTGTCGTACAGCGCATCGACGCCCGCGGGGACCGCTTCGCGGACGGCGTCGTTGAAGCGCTCGCCGCGCGGCACCACCAGATCGGCGCCGAAGCCTCGCACCAGCTCCTCGTCTCGAGGGTTCGCGTCCGCGATCACGCGCAACCCGCGGAGCTTCGCGAGCGGGATCACGTAGGAGGCGAGCAGCCCTGCCCCACCGCTGACCGCGAGCGTCTGCCCGGGCTCGAGGTCGAGCATCGAGAGCCCCAGCTGCGCGGTCAGCCCGTTCATCGGCAGCGTGGAGGCCTGCTGCACGGTGGCCCCCTGAGGGCTCGGGACGACCGAGGCGGCCGGCACCACGATCAACTCGGCCTGGGCGCCACCCTCGGGCCGGCGCGGCGAGACGGCCGCGATCACGGGATCGCCGGCGCGCAGTCGCTCGACGCCGGGCCCCACCGACTCGATCACCCCGGCGGCGTCCATCCCGGGGATCCACGGCGGCGCGATCCGCTCATCGCCCCGCTCGCGCAGCCCGATGTCGGTGGGGTTCACCGCGGCGGCCTTGACCGCGATCCGCACCTCGTCGGACTGGGCGTCGCGCACCGGACGGTCGATCACCCGCAGCACCTCGGGGCCGCCCGGCTCGGTGATGGCTAGCGCTTTGATGTCGATCAGCTTGCCAGATCGTGGCCTGATTCGAGCATGATCGACGCATGGGTCTCGCCGCTGTGGTCGGTGATCCACAGCCGCTCGCCGTCGCGCAGGACGCGCTTGACGCCGGGCTGGGCGGGCGTCCGATACTCGATCTCTGCATCGAGTCGCTGGGCTCGCGGGCGGCCAACAGCAGCTCCTCGAGCGCCGTCCAGTAGGCCGCGTTGTTGATGTGTCCGGCGATGTCGCACTCGGTTGCGCGGAACGTCCACGGCTGCGAGCCGCCGAGGGTTGGTCCCCCGTCCCGCGCCGCGGGCGGCGAGGGATGGCGAAGCCGCGCGCTAACCCGCCGGCCAGCGGCCGCGTCGCCGTAGCGAGCGTGCTCCGCTTCGGTGAGCGGCATCGGGCGCCAGCTGCTTGGGTCGAGATGGACCCACAGGGAGACTGCCTCGACGTCGCCCGCGCCGGCTCTCGCTCGATCCCCGGTCTCCAGGCGCTTGATCGTGGTCCTCCGCTCGGCCCACATCCGACCCAGGCCGCTGCAGAACGTGGTCAGCCTGAATTGCTCGCCAAAGCGCGGGAAGCGAGCGACGCTGATCCGCGTCCGCCTCACCACCCACACCGCGGCCTGCGCGAGGCCGGCATCCGCGACATCGGCGTACGCCACATCCTGGAGCCAGCGAGCAAGCGCGTCCAGCCGGGTGCGCCCCGAGGGCGCGCAGTCGGCAAAGCCGGGGCGCGCCGTTTCGGTGAACGTCCGGGCGCCGGCCGGCGGCCAGCCGACCAGGTCGGTGAACCGATGCACGGGCTGAGCGTACGGAAGCTAGGTCGCGGGCTGTGGCGCGAGCTGCTCGAGCCGGTCGACGCGGGCAAGCGCGGGGAAGATCCGCCTCCAGCCGATCGCGAGCAGGATCGTGACGGCGCCGCCGCCGACGACCGCGGGGACCGTCCCGACGAGGAACGCCGCCAGCCCAGACTCGAACGCGCCGAGCTGGTTGGAGGCGCTGATGAACACCATTTCCACGGCATTGACGCGCCCCCGGAGCCGATCGGGCGTCGCCAGCGCGACCGTCGTCGAGCGGATGTTCATGCTGTAGAGGTCGACGAAGCCGCTGACGCCCAGCGCCAGCAACGAGAGCACGTACACGCGCGAGAACCCGAACACGATGATGCTCGCGCCGTAGAGCCCCACCGCGATCAGCAGCGTCCGGCCGGCGCGACCCCCGATCGGCCGCCGGGTCACGTACGCGGCGCCGAGCAGCGCCCCCACGGCGGGCGCGGCGCGCAGCACGCCCAGCCCAGCCGGACCGACGTGCAGGATCGAACGGGCGAACACCGGCAGCAGCGCGACCGCCCCGCCGAACAGCACCGCGAGCAGGTCGAGCAGGATCGCCCCCAGCAGGACCTGAGTGTGGCGCACGAACCGAAGGCCCTCGAGCACGCTCTCGACGCTCGCGGCGGGGACCTCGCCGACCTCCGAGCTCGCCGCCGCCGGCGAGGGGTTCATCGCGAGCACGGTCCCTGCTGCGAGCAGGCACGCCGCCGCCGCCAGCAGGTAGACCAACTGGGCCGAGGAGCCGTACAAGAGGCCGCCGAGCGCCGGGCCGACGACCTGCCCGCTCTGAGTGGCGATCGAGCGCAGGGTCATCGCGCTGGCGAGCAGCTCGTGCTCGACCAGCGTCGGTGACATCGCGCGGGCCGCGGGCCAGCCGAGCGCCATCGAGGTGCCGGCCCCCATCGCCAGCGCCAGGAACGGCCACACCTCCGTGACGCGTGCCGCGCTGACCAGCGCCAGGCCGACGCCGACGCACGCGCCCAGCGCCAGCGAGCAGGCGAAGATCAGCCGGCGCGGAAGGTGATCGGCCAGCTGCCCCGCGGGGAGCGCCAGCACGAACAGCGGCACGAACTCCGCCAGACCGATCCACCCCAGATCGAGCGCGCTGCGGTGCAGCCCGTAGACCTCCCAGCCGATCGCGACCTCGAGCATCTGGAGGCTGATCCCCATCCCCAGCAGCGCCAGCCACCACAAGCGGAAGTCCCGCACCTCGAGCGCGGGACCGAAGCGTTTCAAGCCGGGATCCGGGATCCGCCTGCCCGGTCTACCCGGCCCGCATGTCAACCGGGTAGACGTTGGTGGGCTCGATCGTCACCTTCACCCGCCCCTCCCCGGGCCGATCGTTCTGCTTCAGATCGGCGTTGTACTTGGCTCCGAGCTTGCGGGCGAAGGCGTATTCGTCGTCGGGCTCGAGCCTCGCCCTCCCCCGCACGACCAGGTACCGGTGGGGCTTATCGAGATCGAGGATCATCAGGCTGCAAACCGGGCGCCGGTGCATGTTGCGGGTCTTCAGCCGCGATGTGTTGAGCGACAACCGTAGCTCGCCCTCATCGTGCAGGAACCACACGGCCGTCTGCTGGGGCAACCCGTCGCCGCCGATCGTCGCGAGCAAAGCGACCTCGGCATCGAGCAGGTCGCGATGAGAGTCGGGGAATGAGGTCATGTGGGGATTGTCGCCGACAGGTCACCTAGTGCCGAACGCCGGCGTCGATCTCGGCCGCGACCGAGCGCCACAGGGTCACGTGCACTGCGGGACGAACCCGTGCCGGGACCGCGCCCGCGCGGCCGCTGGAGATCGCCTGCGTCGCGTCAGAGGTCGTTGCGAACCGCTGCAGCGCGAGCGCCGCCGGCAGGGCGCGACCCAAGCCGAGCGTGCTCGCGTGCCACAGCTCGATGATCGGGGTGCCGCGGACATCGATCCGGACCAGCACCCGGCGGCGCACCTCGTCCAGCACGGAGTTTGCGAGC
>JAFAZB010000418.1 GCA_019240015.1 Solirubrobacterales bacterium | reverse complement strand
CATCGGTCGGGATCCCGAGCTCGTCGCGCAGCGACGCGCGGGCGCGCGCTCGCGCCTCCCCGGTGACCGTGAACGGGGACAGGTCGAACCCCAGCGGCACCACCTCGAATTGCTCCGCAGGCGCCACGCCCAGCGCCACCAGCTCGTCTCGGACCTCCTCGCTGACCGCGATCAGGCAGTCGGTGTGGCGCGCCAGGAGCCGCTCGATGCGCCGGTAGGTCGCGGCCGTGCGAGGGGGGAAGTACCCGGCCAGCGAATGTCCGTGAAAGGTGTGGAACAAGCGCGGCCGGCTACGCACCCCCGCCGAGGCGAGGAGCGCGGCCAGGCGACCGAGGGTTCCCGCCTTGGCGGCATGCGTGTGGACGATCGCTGGACGCTGGCGGTAGACGATCCGGATCAGCGACAGGAGCGCCGGGAGGTCGTGCCATCCGGGGCTGCGGCGCAACGACGGGACGAGCACCGGGCGCACCCCCAGCCGCTCGGCGAGGTATTCCATGCTGCCCTCCCGCGGACCTTCCTGCCCGCGCACCAGGGTGGTCTCGTAGCCGCGCTCAACGAGCCGCTCGGAGAGCGTGATCGCCTGAATCGCGGGACCGCCGATGTTGAGCCGGGCGATGATGCGAACTACGCGCACAGGCCAGCACGATGCTAGTCCCAAGAGATCCGGAAAGTCCGCGCTCGACGCCCGACGTGTCGCGCAGGCGCCGTTAGCCTCCCCGTGGTGAGTCGGACGGCGCCCTTCGCAGCGCCCGTTAGCCTCCTCGCGCTGGGCGGCGAAGCTCAGTCGGGGGCGCCCGGCCGAAGCTCACGGGCGGAGGCGGTCGGGCTGCTGGCGGTCGGCGCCGCGCTCGGCATCAGCCAGGTCGTGCACGGCGCCTACGACGAATCGGTCTGGGCCCCGATCGCACTCGGCGCGCTGGCGTTGATGCTGGGGCTTATGTTGGGAGCCCCGAGGCGGGTCCCGCTGGCGGTGCTGGTCCCGCTGCTGGGCCTCTGGTCATGGTCGCTGGTCTCCTCGGCGTGGAGCGAGTCCACGGACTCCGCTCATCTGGCCTCGAACCGATGGCTGCTGTACGCGGCGGCATTCGGGCTGCTCGCGTGGAGCATCGCCGGCAACCGGCGTCGAGCGCTGACGCTGCTCGCCGGAACGGCCGCCGGGATCCTCGGCGTGGCGCTCTGGATGCTGGTCCGGATGCTCTCGGGCCACGGTCCCGAGCTGTTCCTGACCACGCGCCTGAACGATCCGTTGGGGTATGTCAACGGCGAAGCGGGGTATCTGCTGGCTGGCATCTGGCCGTGCCTTGCGCTCGCCGAGCGTCCGGATTGGCGATCTCCGGCGGCTGCCGGCAGCGGTCTGGCGGCGGTGGTGATCCTGGCGGGGCTGGGGGTGCTGACCCAATCGCGCAGCTTCGGGCTAGGGCTTTGCGTAGCGCTGGCGTTGCTGCTCGGGCTGATCCCGGGGCGCCTGACGCGAGCCGGGGCCTGCCTGCTGATCGCGGGGGCGCTGGCGCTGAGCTACTCCTCGTTGGCCGCGGTGTGGCGCCATCCCGCCGCCTCGGGGGCCCCCACGACCGCGAGCACCCGCCACGCTGCACTGGTGTTGCTGGCGGCGGCGCTGCTGGCCGGGGCGTTGTGGTCTTCGATCGCCGTCGCCGCCCGGCGGTGGGGGCCGGCCGGCTCGGTCCGCCGGAACCAAGCGATCCGTTTGGCCAACGGCGGGCTCGCCGCGCTCGCGCTCGCCGCCGTCCTCGGGGTCGCGATCAACGCCGGCGCGATCGAGCGCCGGATCCACACCCAGTACGACGCGTTCGTGCACCTGGCGCCATCGCCGACCAGCAGCCGTCTGTTCTCGGGCGGGGGCAATCGGTTCGACTACTGGCGCGTAGCCTGGATCGAGTTTCGCTCGGCACCGCTGGGGGGCGTGGGCGCCGGCAACTACCCACCCGACTACTACGTCCACCGCCGCACCACCGAGGCGATCCAGCAGCCACACTCGCTCGAGCTCCAGACGCTCGCCGAGCTGGGGCTCGTGGGC
>JAFAZB010000314.1 GCA_019240015.1 Solirubrobacterales bacterium | reverse complement strand
AAGGCTGACCGAGCTGACGCTCGATTTCCTCGCCTCATTGGAGCTCGAGCGCGGCCTGTCGCGCAACACGCTCGAGGCCTACCGGTCCGATCTACAGCAGTTCGGCGACTACATCGGCAGGCACGGGCTCAATCCGCTCGAGCTATCCCCGGGCGACGTCGAGGCGTTCTTCACGGAGCTGGCCGTCGGCCGCGAGGGCAAGCCCCCGGTCGCACCGGCGACGTTGCAGCGCAAGATCGCATGCCTGCGCTCCTTCTACCGCCACCTGCGCCGCGAGCAGATCATGGAGAGCGACCCCACCAGCGAGCTGCGTCCCCCCAGGACCCGCGCCAGGCTTCCGCGGGTCCTGAGCCGCGACGAGGTGGGCCGGTTGCTCGCCGCGCCGCGCGGCTCGTCCGCGGGCGCGCTGCGCGACCGCGCGTTGCTCGAGACGATGTATGCCTGCGGCCTGCGCGCGAGCGAGGTGATCTCGCTGCAGCTGTCCGAGCTCGATCTCGAAGGCGGGTTCCTGAGGGCGCGCGGCAAGGGCTCGAAGGAGCGGATCGTGCCGATCGGCTCCAAGGCGATCGAGAGCTTGAACCGCTATCTGAGCGACAGTCGCCCCAGGCTGGTCGGCCTCCGCGACGAGCCGCGGGTGTTCCTCAACCTCCGCGGCGGGGGCCTATCCCGCCAGGGCCTCTACAAGATCGTCCAGCGACACGCCCGCGCCGCCGGGCTGGAGCGCAGGATGAGTCCGCACACGCTGCGGCACACGTTTGCGACCCACTTGCTGGCCGGCGGCTGCGATCTGCGCTCGCTCCAGGAGATGCTCGGCCACGCCGACATCGGCACCACGCAGATCTACACCCATCTGTCGGCCGAACGCCTGCGCGAGGTGTATTTCGAGGCGCATCCTCGCGCCCAGCTCTCGCCCCCAGGCTGACCGCACGTTCTGCCAGGGACGACTGGCAGAATCGGATCGTGCGGCGGCCTCTCGCCCCCCTGTTGGTCTGCGCGCTCGCGACGCTCGCGGGATGTGGCGACTCGCGGACGCCGGTCCCGGACCTCGCGCGGCCCGCCTCGCCAGGGGGATTTCAGACGCTCACCTACGCGCGCGCGGGCGTTCGGATCACCGCGCCGCGGAACTGGGCTGTAGCCGCCGCCCAGGCGCCGCTGGTGGCCACGGTGGCCTCTGGCGATGCGGTGATCGCGCTCTGGCGGTTCGCTCGTCGCGTGCCGGCGCCGCGCGGCGCCGCGGGCCTGGCGCGTGCCGGCGCCGCGCTGATCGCCGCGGCCAGGCGGCGTGACCCGACGCTCAGGGTGCTCCACGCCGGGACCCTGAGCGTGGACGGGGCGCCGGCGGTCGCGCTCGAGGTGATCGAGCGGATCAGCGGCCAGACCGACCGCGTTCGCTCCACCCACCTGTTCGTGCCGGGCGCGGAGCTGGTGCTCGAGCAGTACGCCCCGCCGGCGCGCTTTCCGGCGCTCCAGGCCGCGGTGTTCGCGCCGGTCCTGCGCTCGCTCACGCTGCTCGGAGCGAGCGCGGCGTGAGGCGGGCATTCGTGGTCGTCCTCGACGCCTGCGGGGTCGGCGCGCTCCCCGATGCGGCGCAGTACGGCGACGAGGGAGCCAACACGCTCGGGCATCTCGCGCGGGAGGCCGGCGGCCTGACATTGCCGACGCTGGCGGAGCTGGGGCTCGGCTCGATCATCGAGCTTGAGGGCGTGCCCCCGGCGAGCGCTCCGGTCCTCCACGGCCGGTTGCATGCGCTCGGCCCCGGCAAGGACTCGACGGCCGGGCACTGGGAGCTGATGGGGGTCGTCAGCTCGAGCCCGCTGCCCACCTACGAGCACGGCTTTCCGCCCGAGGTGGTCGAGCTGGTGCGGACGGCGGCCGGGCGGGGGATCCTGTGCAACCGCGCCTACAACGGGATCGAGGTGATCGAGGACTTCGCTCCCCGGCACCTGGAGAGCGGCGAGCTGATCCTCTACACCAGCCAGGACTCGGTGCTCCAGATCGCCGCCCACGTCGATCGGATCGCGCCGGAGGAGCTCTACCGGGTGTGCAGCGAGGTGCGGTCGAAGCTCACGGGCGAGCACGCGGTCGGGCGGGTGATAGCTCGACCGTTCACCGGCTCCGAGGGGCGCTTCGAGCGAACCGAGGGGCGGCGGGACTACTCGCTCTCGCCCCCCTCGCGGAGCTATCTCGAGGAGCTCCACGCGGGCGGCGTCGAGGTGCACACGGTGGGCAAGGTCGGCCAGCTGTTCGCCGGCGTGGGGATCGACGTCCAGCACCCGGGCGCCACCAACTCGCGGGCGCTCGCGGAGACCACCGAGCTGATCCGCTCGCTCTCCCACGGAGTGGTGGTCTCCAACCTGGTGGAGACCGACCAGGTCTACGGGCACCGCCACGACGTGGCCGGGTTCGGGCAGGCGCTCCAGGAGATCGACGCCTGCGTGGGGGACTGGCTCGGGCTGCTGGGTCCCGATGACCTGCTGGTCCTGACCGCGGACCACGGCTGCGACGTCACCTCGCCCCACACCGACCACACGCGTGAGCACGCCCCGCTGCTGGCGTACTTCCGAGGTCATGGCTCGCGGCGCCACGATGGCCCCCTGTCGGACGTCGGCGCCAGCGTGGCCGATTGGCTGCTCGACGCCGAGCTACCCGACATGCCCGGCAACTCGTTCCTGGAGGCTGGCTTGGCCGAGCGCTCGGAGGTGGCGGGTGCCTGAGCTGCCGGAGGTCGAGACGATCCGGCGCCAGCTCGCGCCGCACCTGGAGGGGCGCACGATCCTCGGCGTGGAGATCCTCGACCCGCGCTGGACGCGCCCCCATCCGCCGCGTGCGGTGGAGGCGGGGCTCCGGTCGAGGACCGTCGAGCGCCTCACGCGGTCCGGGAAGTACCTGGTGATCGGGCTGTCCGGAGGCTCGTACCTGCTGATTCACCTGCGGATGACGGGCGCGCTGCTGCTCGACCCCGCGCAGGAGCCACGCCACACCAGGGTCCGCTTCGAGCTCGACGCCGGACACCGGCTCGTGTACATCGATCCCCGCCGATTCGGCACCGGCCACCTGCTCCCGGACGAGCGCGCCCGCGATGCCTACCTGGCGGCCCGGATCGGGATCGAGCCGCTGAGCCCCGAGTTCACGACCGAGCGTCTGCGGCTGCTCGCGCGGGGCCGGCGCGCTCCCGTGAAGGCTTTCCTGCTCGATCAGCGCCGCGTCGCGGGGGTCGGCAACATCTATGCGGACGAGGCTCTGTTCCGAGCCAAGATCCACCCCCTGCGAGCGGCCGGCTCACTCACACGGCCCCAGCTTGCACGGCTGCGAGATGCCGTCGAGCAAGCGCTCCAGGCCGGCATCGAGGCCAAGGGCGCCTCGATCGACGACTTCCGCCACATCGACGGCGCGCGCGGGGCGTTTCAGGATCGCTTCCTGATCCACTTGCGCGCCGGGGAGCCGTGCGTCCGCTGCGGCGCGATCGTGCGCAAGATCGTGGTCGGAGGCCGCGGGACATACGTGTGCGAGCGCTGCCAGCGCAAGCCGCGTCCCCGGTTGGCGCCGGCGGGGCCCGGGGCGCCGCGGGCCCCGCGCGGCGGCTGAGCTCGTCGGTCGCGCGGGCGGCGGTCGGCGGGCTGCGCGCGCCCGCCCTGGCCACGCCCGAAGCTCGCCGGCCCTACGCGGCCTGCAAGCCGGTGAGCCGTCCCTCGCGGTCGGCTGCCAGCAGCTGATCGAAGCCGCCGAGCGTCATGCCGTCGACCACGATCTGCGGAAAGGTCACCATCCCGGTGCGGCGCGCCAGCTCGGACCGGCCGTCCGGGTCCTTTGACAGATTCACTTCCTCATATCCGATCCCGCGGCGGGCCAGCAGCGTCTTGGCACTGGCGCAACGTGAGCAGCGATCGGTGGTGTAAACGATTACGGAACTCATAACTTCAGAAAGTATAGCGTTGGGGAGGCGCGGCCCGGACGTCGATGCGGTCCGGAACGCCTTGCCCGGCCCTGCCGCCATCGGCTTGAGAGGTCTTTACCCGTGAGCCCTGCTCGCCACACCCAGCACTGGGCCATGCAACGGCGATGTCAGGCTCGCTGAGGACCGATGCGATCGTGCTGCGTTCGCTGCGCTACGGCGAGGCGGATCGCATCCTGCACCTGTTCACGCCGCGTCATGGCCGCCTGGGGGCGATCGCCAAGGGCGTGCGGCGGGCCCGCAGCCGCTTCGGGGCGCGGCTCGAGCCGTTCTTCCACGTCCGGATGATCCTCCACCAGGGACGCGGCGAGCTGCTGACCGTGACGAGCGTCGACACGATCGCCACCAACGGCGCGCTGCGGGAGCGCGGAGAGACGCTCGATGCGGCCGCGCGGGCGTGTGACGCGGTGAGCCGCCTGTTCGAGACCTCCGAGCCTCACCCGGAGGTGTTCACGCTGCTCGTCAGCGAGCTGACGCTGCTGCAGGCGGACGCCTCCCAGGCGGGCCCCGACAATGGGCTGGCGTTTCGTCTCAAGCTGCTGCTCGCCGCCGGGATCGTGCCGCAGCTCAGCGCTTGTGTGGTGTGCGGGGAGACGGAAGATCTGCGCGGTTTCTCGTCGGCCGCGGGGGGTGTCGTGTGCGCCTCGTGCCAGACCGCGGCGTTCGTGCTCGAGGAGGAGTCCTATCGCTTCCTGGTCGCCGCGCTGGGGAGCCCGCTCGCCCAGGCGCCACGCGCTTCTCCGCGAGCGCTGCGCCAGGTCGAACGCGCGATCGCCGAGACCGCCGAGCACCACGCGAACGTCAGATTGCGCCCGCTGCTCAGGTGAGTCAACGCTCACGGATCCGCAACAACTGAGCACGGGCGATCCGCCGCGCTGTCAGAATCGGTGCGTGGGCGAACAACTGCTTGCCGCCGGCTACACCCATCCCAGCGGCGCCGTGGCCGACGCCTTCGCACAGCGAATCAGCGATCGCGAGCAGCATGAGCTCTCGCGGCTGGCGACGCGCTCCTACCCGGCGCGGCGGGTGCGACCAGAGACCGACTGCGGCCTGCGGACGCCGTTTCAGCGAGATCGAGACCGGATCGTCCACTGCAAGGCTTTCCGGCGCCTGAAGCACAAGACGCAGGTGTTCGTCGCACCGGCAGGCGACCACTACCGGACCCGGCTCACGCACACGCTCGAGGTGACCCAGGTCTCCCGCACGGTGGCCCGCGCGCTGCGGTTGAACGAGGACTTGGTCGAGGCGATCGGCCTGGCACACGACCTCGGCCATCCTCCCTTCGGCCACCTCGGCGAGGAGTCGCTCGATCGCTGCCTGCGCGAGCGGTTTGGCTCCTCCTTCCAGCACCACGAGCAATCGCTGCGGGTGGTGGACAGCCTGGAGCGCGACGGCGCCGGGCTGAACCTGACGCTGGCGGTCCGCGACGGGATTCTCGGCCATTCCGGCCGAGCACCCGAGCCCGCGACGCTGGAGGGAAGGATCGTGCGCCTGGTCGATCGCGTCGCCTACATCAACCACGACATCGACGACGCGCTGCGAGCCGGGGTGATCGAGATCGGTGATCTGCCCTGCGAGCCGATCGCGATCCTGGGCGACACCGGCCCGCGGCGGATCGACACGCTCGTGCACGACCTGGTCGAGCACTCCGACGCCGCCGGGCGCATCGTTCAGGGCAAGCGCGTCGGC
>JAFAZB010000201.1 GCA_019240015.1 Solirubrobacterales bacterium | reverse complement strand
TCCCAATCCTCCGATCGCTTGCGGTGGGCAGTCCGGATCGGATCTGAGACCTACTTCGGCAACCGGCAGACCCGAGTCGATCCACCCTACCGCGGGGTGGACGTTCGGACCTCGCTCGTACCCATCAGCGGCAATCACACGCGTGCTCCTGGACGGATGTTCGAAAGCCTACGCAATCGCCCTGAAACCGGTGCGTTTTGGGGGGCAGCGGGGTGCGTGGCCCTGCATGCGGGTCACGGGGGCCCGGTGCGCTGGGGCCCCGATCGGGTGCGAGCGAGCCGCCGAATCGTGAGAGCAGCGGGGCGCGCAATCGGACGACCGGCTTCGGCGCCAGCTCGGATCGCGGCACGCGTGGATCGTTGAAATATCCCACTCGTCCAAGCGCTCGAGGGGGTCTGCGCGATAAACGCGACCAGGTAGTCGCCAGCGCACACACCCCTGAAAAACCCGCGGGGTATGGGCACTTTTCACGGTCCGCCGCGGGGCTTCCCGGGGCCGGTCCGCCTCGGGGCTTCCCGGGGCACGGTCCGCCGCGGGGCTTCCCGGGGCCGGTCCGCCGCGGGGCTTCCCGGGGCACGGTCCGCCGCGGCCCACCCCGGGTCGTTCGGTCCAGCTGGGCTCATCCCGGCGGGCCCGCGGCCCGGCCCCTCGACCTGCTCAGCCGTCGCGCACCCCCTCACGCCGCCGACTGGGCGGCGCCGAGCGGCTGGAGGTCCTCCAAGCGGGCGAACACGATGATCCGCTGGGCCGCGCTGTAGAGCGGGTTGCAGGCGGACAGGACCAGGCGCTCGTAGCCGACGTTGTTGATCACCCAGAGCGCGGTCGGGAGGACGATCTTGCGGTACTGCACCACGTAGGTGAACTTGGCGTAGGGCATCCGCACCACGATCTTGTCGCCCGGGGAGAGCGCGTCGATGTGACGGAACGGAGCCAGGTAGGTGGTGCGGTGACCGGCGATCGCCACCGTCCGGCCGAGGCCGGGGAACGCGGTCGACGGGTAATGGCCCGGTCCCTTCTCGAGCGTGCTCGTGTCGGTGCCCTCGACGATGTCGAAGCTGATGTGGATCTTTGAGATCTCGATTCGCCCGATCGCATCGCCGGTGGCCACCTGGTGCTGCTCGCGGCGGGCCAGGAACGAGACCCGCTGCTGCAGCGAGCTGAGGCTGACGAGCGCATGCTGGTCGAGCGTCGAGAGCGGCGCACTCCGGTAGCTGAGGTAGCGCTGGTTGATCTGGCTGCGCTCGATCAGCCCGATCGCCGCGGTGACCGGCTCCTGCCAGAGGATCGTCACGCCGGCGTCGAGCACCAGCAGCAGCCCGGAGAGGATCAGCACCGAGGAGACGTCGCGTATCAGGCGCCTGATCATGTGCTCTATGGTCGCATGCGCGGCGAATGGCGCTGGAATCAGCCGCGCGGGATCAGCGCCGCAGCGCCGACTTGGTGCCCCCCAGCGAACCCGGTCCGGCGTAGTTGATTGGCCCGCGAACGGTGATTGGAACCTGCTCCGGCTGGCCTTCCCGGAGCGAGCGAAGCGCGATCACGAGCACGCTTGCGGTGCCGCCGAGGATGATCGCCCACTCCAGCGCGCTCGCCACGCTCACGTAGCCGCCCGCCAGCAGCAGGACCCCGCTCCAAGCGACCCCCACCGGATCGAAGCCGAGCGTCACCGCGTAGTAGGTCACCAGCAGCAGCGGCGGCGCGAGTCCGGCGATCAACAGCGCGAGCACCACGCCGGGTCGCAGCTGGAGGTCGGGGTTGACGACCCAGATCCACAGGTGAAGCGCGGGCACCAGAAACGCCGCCGCAAACGGATTCGCGAGCCAGATCAAGAGCGTGGCACAGCACAGCACGACCAGCACCGCGGCGCCGGCCCCGGCGCTCGGCCACGCAGCCGCGTCGCCGGCGCTCGACCCCGCCCCGCCTGTCCGCGAACGGTCGCGCCGCGAGCCGGCGCGACGCGCGAGCGATTCTGCCGGCGTCCGGAGCGCGTACGCAGTAAGCACCATCGCGCCGGCCACGAGCAACAGCACCGCGACGCCCGCCGCGTGCAACGGCACCGCCCCGGCGGTGACCGGCGCCGGCGGCGCGACCCCGATCGCTCCGAGCAGCCGCGCCCCGAGCACGACCAGCACCGCGAGCACGAACGGAGCCGCCTTCAGCAGCACCCACGCGATCCACCGCCACAGGACGTGTCCCCGGCGGCGCGCCCGTGCCAGGCCGTCGAGCGTCGCCCCCAGCACCGGCAGGATCAGCGCCAGCACGAACAGCCGCATCGCCCACCCCGGTACCACCTTGCCGGCCAGCAGGATGTACGCAGCCGGCTGCGGCACGGTGGGACCGGTGTCAAGCGCGCTGACGGCCTCGAGCACGGTCCGCCCCATCCCCGTGATCGGGGCCGCACTGTCGATCGGGAGGTTCGGATCGGGTCCGCGCTCGCCGGACAGCGAGACCAGCACGGCCGGGACACCGTGCGCGCCGAACGGGCCTTGCTCGGCGACCGTCAGCGGCAGCGCCAGGTGTGCGAACTGGCCCGCCACGCTGGTACCACCAGCCCGCATCCCGGTCTGCGCGACGAGTGCCGCGGACAGCGTATTGCGCAGCGTCGGCGGCGCCACGTCCTGGCCATAGGACCACGGAACGACGAACGGGCCGTGGATGTGCGTGCTCGCGAGATCGCCGAGCACCAGCACGGCGTCGATCGGCCCGCTGAGCGTCGCGGCCAGCCGCATCGCGCCCGCCGTTCCCGCCGAGCCGCTGGTGGACGCGAGCACCACCGAGCGGTGCAGCGTTTGGCCTGCCAGGTCGTGCGCCAGTTCGAGCAAGGTCGCGGTGCCCGACAGCTCGGCGATCGCGGGCGCGGACAGCGCGTCGCGATGCGCGATCACCACGATGCTGCCCGTAGTCAGGCCGGGCCGCACCGCGACTACGTTCTCGAGCGTCCGCGAGCCGTCCGCCGTGCGCGCGGCGAACGTGTCGGTGGAGACGGTGTAACCGTCGCTCTGGAAGTCATTGGCGACCTCCGTGGCGAGCGCGTCGTCGCCTGCGGAGCCGGGTCGCCGCTCGGGATACTCGCTCGCCAGGCTGGTCATGCTGGCGAACGCGCTCTGGCCATTGAACGCGTCGGGCGCGAGCGTGGTGGTCACAGGCCCCGGCTGCCCCTGGAGCGAGAACGCCAACACGATCACGGCCAGCGCGACCACGATCAACCCCGTCCGGTAGATCCTCGGATCGAGCATCCGGGAGGAGGTTAGCCCCCGCCCTGGCAGGTGCACGCGGCACGCCCACTACTCTTTGCGCTGGACAGGAAAGGAGATCAGTGCCCGATCGCTCAGCGCGCATCCTGCTCGTGGACGATGAGCAGTCGATTCAGACACTGTTGTCCTATCCGTTGCGCAAGGAGGGGTACGACGTAGTACAAGCGACCGATGGACGCCAGGCGCTCGACCGCTTCGACGAGCAACCGTTCGACCTCGTCGTGCTGGATCTGATGTTGCCGGGCATCGACGGGCTGGAGGTCTGCCGGCGGCTCCGTAGCTCGAGCTCGGTGCCGATCATCATGCTGACCGCGAAGTCCGAGGAGATCGACAAGGTGGTGGGGCTCGAGCTCGGCGCCGACGACTACATCACGAAGCCGTTCTCGCTGCGAGAGTTCTCCAGCCGGATC
>JAFAZB010000195.1 GCA_019240015.1 Solirubrobacterales bacterium | reverse complement strand
GTAGTAGACGCCCCACCAGTCGACCGCGAAGGTGCGCTCCCACTCCTCCCGGCTGGCGGTGAGGAAGCTCGCACCCCCGCCGATACCCGCGTTGTTGAACACCAGGTCGACGTGCCGGGTTGCGTGGCGTGTGAGCAACTCGTCGCGGAACCGCTGCACATCGGCCTCCGTCGAGACGTCGCAGACGTGGCCGCTGACAATCGCGCCCTGCGTAGTCCGTTCCTGGGCGAGGCCGGCTGTGTCCGCGATCGACTCGGCGTCCCAGTCGCAGGCCGCCACCGAGCAGCCTGCTGTCGCGAGCTGGCAGACCAGTTCACGGCCGATGCCCGAGCCGCCACCTGTCACCACCGCGAGCATGCCGGCGAAGGACTTCATGTCTTGCCGCCGGCCCGCGTAGCGAGGTCGAACATCTGGATTA
Source organism: Solirubrobacterales bacterium (assembly GCA_019240015.1). Taxonomy (GTDB): domain Bacteria; phylum Actinomycetota; class Thermoleophilia; order Solirubrobacterales; family Solirubrobacteraceae; genus Palsa-465. The sequence continues at coordinate 12,929 of JAFAZB010000195.1, read as the reverse complement.
GGTTCCGTGTGTAGCCGTCGATGTCGAACTGCGGGTCTGCGCTCAGCCGAGCCGGGGCGGCGTCGATCGCGGCGCGGATCGCGATCGCGACGGACTGCGGATCGAAGTCGGCGCGCAAGTCGCCGGCTTCCTGGAAGCGGGACAACAGCTGCGCCAAGGCGCGGACGCCCTCGTGTAGCTCGCGGCGGGGAACGCCGCGCGGCTTGTCTTCGGCGACGCGGTGGCGTGCGATCTCAACGACCGCGAGCAGCTGATTGCGATGTTCGCGGATGAACACGAGGTTTGACTCGATGTAGGCACGGAGCATCCCCGGGCCGGTCGGCTCCGCGGAAATCCGGGGGAGCATGTAGTCCCTGGCCTGCTCGATCACGCCGCGCACCACCTCGGTGAGCAACTCCTCCTTACCGGCGAAGTGGTAGCTGATCAGGCCTCTGCTGATCCCGGCGCGCTCGGCGATCCGCCCGAGCGATGCACGGGCGTAACCCTCCTCAGCGATCGTCTCGGTCGCGGCCTCGACGATCTGTGCGCGGCGTGCCATCTCGATGAACGTCCGTTCGGATTCAGCCTTGCCTGGCTGCACGGACAGGAATTTAGCATGCATGCCAGAAAAGTGCTATGGTCAGCCAAGTCTTGCCGCCGCAGGCCGCCCCTCGCAAATCGCCGCTGATCGAAGTCGCCGGCATCGTCCTGCCGCTGGGCGCCTATCTGGCGCTGAAGCAGATCGCTGGAAACGACACCGTCGCGCTGGCCGTGGCGGAGGCGATCCCGTGCATCTGGATCGTCGCGATGATGGCCCGCACGAAGCAGTTCCAGCCGCTCGCGATGGTGCCGCTGACCGTGTTCGGGATCGCGCTGCTGATCACACTCCTGTCTGGCGGGAGCACCCTGCCGCTGAAGCTGCGTCGCGGCTTCCTGACCGGTGGTATCGGCATCGCCTGCCTGGTCTCGCTCGCGATCCGCCGCCCGCTGCTGGAGGTCCTGCTGCCATTCTTCGTGCGTCTGCGCCGGATCCCTGAACGGCCCGCGAGGCTGCTCATCGAAACCGAGGTGGGGCACCGGCTGCTGATTGGGATCACGGGGCTCATCGGCATTGTCTGTACGGTCGACGCGACGTTGCAGGTGGTGCTCGCCTTCACGGTCTCCACCTCGACCTTCCTGGTCGCCTCTAAGCTCGCGCGCTACCCGCTGCTCGCAATCGGACTGCTCGTCGGCTGGGGCTACGCGCGGCGTTCCGGGATCGTCGCCGAGCTCAAATCGGCCCAGCAGTCAATGTCGACCCCGGAACCACCGCCGCGGTGTGGAAGTGATCTGCAACCACCTGGAGTGGGTTGAGCCACTACTCCGGCGAGGCACGTAGCCCCGACAGCGGCCCGGGAAGCGTTCCACACGGAAACGAAGGAAGCAGAGGTCCACACACATGAGCGCGCGCCGGTCTGTGCCGAAAACCGGGCCAGACCGCTCTCGAAATTTGCGGGGCTCCGTGAGGCGCGCCCTGCTTCAGAGGAAACGCGGTACCTCCCGCCGATCGTCGTCGGGGACTGGCGAGCGGAGGTCATGCTGAGCCCCGCAGGTGGCGAGTAGCAGTACCAGCGGCGTCCGAACTTTGGGCCCTGCTTTGCCGTCGACGCGGAGTCGGGGTTCGACCGGCTTCGTGGTTGCTGACCGGAAGCGGTCGTCCATGGCGGGCGCCGCAAGAGTGGCGAAGCCGAAATCGGGGGTCCGTCACCGGCGGCCGTTCAGCGCCATGCGGTATCGGTTGCAGATCGTGTCGTTAGCTTGTTACTGGCTGCCCGACGCGGAGGCGTCTCGGCGGGTGGTCTTTTGGGAGCGTGCGTAGTGGCGGCGGGCTCGGTCGCGGTTGCCGCAGTCGCCGGAGCTGCACCATCGGCGGCTGTGGTTCCGGGTCGTGTCGAGGAACAGCCAGCCGCAGCCGTCGTCGTCGCAGCGACGCAAACTGTCTAGGGGCATCGTCTGTACGAGGTCGAGCGCGTGCAGCGCGAGCACTCGCGGAATATCGAACGGGACGCGCGCGTCGAGGGTCCAGCGCGCCGGGGTACCGGCGAGTTTGCTGGCGGTGACGGCGTCGGCGAACGCCCGGTGCAGTGGGGATCCCTCAACGATCTGGTGTTCGCGATCGGGATCGTCGATGCAGTCGGCGAGATGAAGGTAAAGCTGCTCGCGGAGCTCGTGCACTCGGCGCAGGACGCCTGCGGCCAGCTTGGGGTCCTCGGCTGTTGCGAGACGGATCGCGGTGAGGTGGGGCTCGTGAAGGACAGAGGCGCGATGGGCCCACGTCAAGAGGTCGAGAGGCACCGCGAGGTTCTCGCGCCATTGGTCGGGGTCGTGACGCCAGGACACGGTGTTGACGAGATCAAGCGCGCGGTGGCCGCCGATAAGCGCGATCGACTGAGGCCGTGACGGGATGGCGGGCGACATTGCAGTTCCTTCGACCTAACAGACTATATTTAGCTTAGCCTGTTAGGGTAAGTAGGAGGACATGACCGATGACATGCGCACGGGCCTGCGCCGCAGCGCCGCTCTGGCGGCAAGCACGTTCGTCCTCGGAGTGACATTCGGTGCGCTGGCGCGCGCGCATGGCTGGGGTCTCGGGGCGCCGGTGGTCGCGTCGCTCGCGATCTTCTCCGGCTCGGCGCAGTTCGCGCTCCTCGCTGCGCTTGCCGGTGGCGGCGCCGCCTGGACCGCGGTCGCCTCGGGAGCGCTGATCAACCTGCGCTTCTTCCCAATGGCGTTCTCCGCCGCGCCCACGTTGCGAGGCGGGCGGATCCAGCGCGCGCTCGAGGCCCAGACGGTCGTGGACGGCTCATGGGTCCTAGCCCACCGAGGCGAGGGCCGCTTCAACCGCGGCGTCCTGTTCGGCTCCGCGCTCGCGCAGTGGCCAGCATGGGTCGCCGGCACCACCCTCGGCGTCCTCCTCGCCCCGTCCACGCAAGTACTCAACGCCACCGGCCTCGATGTCGTCTTCCCCGCGTTCTTCGCCCTGCTGCTCTTCGACGAAGCGCGACACACCTGCTCAGCGCGATTTGCCGCGGCCGGCGGCGCGATCTTCACCGCCCTGCTGCTTCTAGCGCTGCCCGCAGGCCCCGCGCTGCTCGGCGGCGCCACCGCCGCCCTCGTCGGCCTCCGACACACAGAGAGACAGCGCTCGTGATCAGGATCTGGGTCTGCGTCGCGCTCACGGCCCTCGCGAGCTTCGCAATCAAAGCCACAGGCCCCGCGATACTCGGGGACCGATCCCTTCCCTCACGCGCGCGAGGGGTCATCGCACTTCTCGCCCCCGCGCTCCTCGCAGGCCTCGTCATGTCCGACATCCTCGGCCCCAACTGGTCCTCCGCCGACGGCCCACTCGCCCTCGGCGTCCTGACCGCCGCCGCCAGCCGCACCACCGGCCTGCCGGCCCCAGCCTGCATCATCGCCGCCATCGCCGTGACCGCCATCGCCCGAGCCGCGCTCTAACGACCACACACCAGCAATCACCTAGTGGTCGCGCTACCTGGAGCGGTCCTTGTGAGGTTCCCAGCTCGGAGCTCTAGCACGCACACTCGCGCACCAGACCTCCTTTCAATTCACGACGCGCATCGCTCCAGCCACCCTCGCAGTCTCGAAAGGCGCGGACAGGAAGGACACTCATCGGGTTCGGATCAGACCGCGGCGTGCCGGCTCTCGGGATAGCGGGGCAGGCCGTCTTGGGGGATCGGCTCCCACGGCGCGGCGTACCTCACGAACTGGCGTACGCTCGGCCGGATCCCGGGATCACCGTCGAAGGTGCCCATCCGGATGCCGATCGGATCGCCGTGGGCAGAGTTGCGACCAAACAGGGCCGAGCCGCAGTCGCCGCAGAACCACTTCTCGCCGCCACCATCGGGCTTCCACGTACGAAGCCGGTCCTCGCCGGCGACGATCCGGAAGGTTCCATCGGCCGGATGCGCATTCGCGGCCGCGGCGGTGCCGCTGCGGCGCTGGCAGCGTTTGCAGTGGCAGTAGCTCGCTAGCACCAGCGGCGCGGTCACCTCGAACCGGACCGCGCCACAGTTGCAGCCGCCGGTCAGCGGGAATTCCGTCATGTCGGACTCCTCGGTCGACGGTACCTGAACGTTACGTTGCCAAGGCGCGAATGCTCGGGCCAGCGGTTATCCGTCAGATTCTTCTCACGATCACGCGTCCGGCCGGCGCCGTTGCCAGGTCCTGCTTTGCTCGCCCGACGAGCCCTTTTGTCGTTGGCAACGAGCGTCTCGCTCCGCGCGGATAGGGGGCCGTTCGCTCGCGCTGCCCAGTTCGGACTCGCTTCAGCTGGCCGCGACGGTCCGCAGCTCGGCGATCGCCTCGCGCACGGAGTCCTCGAAGTGTTGGTCGGAATCGTGGCGGAGCCAGTGCTCGAACGCGACGCGGAACACCGCGATGCCCGTTTCGGCGGTGAGCCCGGCGGCCGGGTCCTGAACGCCCCGGCGGCGCAGGGCGTCGGCGAGCGCGGCCGCGAGTCGGGCGAGCTTTATGAGCTCGCGCTCCTGCAGCCCGGGGTTGGCGTCGATCACTGATTGGCGCGTTAGCGAGTGCGGGCGCCGGTCGGGGTCGAAGATGGCGCCGGCCGCCTGAAGGCCGACCGCGATCGCCTCGATCGGCGTCGCCGACGCCGGAGCGCCATCGACCGCGTCGACGATCAGCTGTTGGAGCTCTTCCGATCCGCGGAAGAGCACTTCGCGCTTGTCGGCGAAGTGGCGAAAGAACGTGCGCTCGGTGAGGCCCGCGCGCTCGGAGATCTCGGCCACCGTCGTCTGCTCGTAACCACGTTCGGCGTACAGCTCGAGTGCGGCCTGCTGCAGCCGGCCAGTCGCGTCTGGCTGCCATCGACCCATGACCCGACCATCCTAACAGCCATGACAGTCGCTGACATCAGGTGCTAGAGTTGATGACAGTAACTGACATCATGTGCCGTCGCTGCTGGCGGCACATCAGCCCCAGGAGGTTTTCATCATGCGCGTGTTCGTCACCGGCGCGTCCGGGTGGATCGGATCGGCCGTCATTCCCGAGCTCCTCGCCCAGGGACACGAGGTTCTCGGCCTGGCCCGCTCGGAGGCTGCTGCCGAGAGGGTCGCCGTCTCCGGCGCCGACGTCCTGCGCGGCGACGTCCAGGACACCGAGGTTCTGCGGGCGGGCGCTGAGCAGGCCGACGGCGTTGTCCACCTCGCCTTCCGCCATGACATCGCCTGGACCGGCCGCTTCGAGGAGGCTGCCGCCTCCGATCGCCGCGCGATCGAGGTGTTCGGCGAGGTGCTCGCTGGCACAGGCCGGCCGCTCGCAATCGCCTCGGGCGTCGCGGGTCTGAAGCCGGGCACGATCGCCACCGAGCGAGACCACCCCAACGATCAGGTGAGCCCGCGCGTCGCCTCCGAGCGCGCCGCGCTCGCGCTCGCCGATCGCGACGTCCGCTCGATGAGCGTGCGCTTCGCGCCCACCGTCCACGGCGCAGGCGACCACGGGTTCATCGCCCGGATCATCGACTCAGACCGCAGCCACGGCGCCGCGGGCTACATCGCCGACGGCGACAACCGCTGGCCCACCGTGCACCGCAGCGACGCCGCCCGGCTCGTCCGCCTCGGGGTCGAGCGCGCGCCCGGTGGCTCGGTACTGCACGCCGTAGCCGAAGAAGGCGTCGCGATGCGCGATATCGCGGCGGCGATCGGTCGCCGCTTCGAGCTCCCGACGACCACGATCTCGCCCGAGGAGGCCGGTGCTCGCTTCGGCTTCATCGGCCAATTCGTCGGTCTCGACATGCCCGCCTCGAGCGCGATCACGCGCGAGCTACTCGGATGGGGGCCCGCCAGCTCCACCCTCGTCGAGGACATCCAGACAGGCGCCTACTCCAACGGCGCCAACGGCTAAGAACAGCTCCGGCGGGCGCGGTCCCGTGCCCGCGCCCGCGCAGGTCACACCAAGGGACCAGCTCCGCCGCACGCAGGGCGGATCGCTTCCGCCGCAGGCCGGCATCCGCCAGCGATAACGCGCGCCGCGTCGTCACACCAATGCTCCGCCCCGCACACACCCGCTTTCACACCCCGAAAGGCCCCTCCAAACCGGCCATCAGGGGTCTCGCAACGCGCGGAGAGGAGAAGCTTCACCGATAGTGCCGCCTGGGTGACGCTCCGGCAGTCCGCCCCTCGCTCACGTGGCTATTCCGTAATGATCGACGTGCTTCGGCGATGAGTCGGTACTAGACGCGATGAGGTCGGCGGCCTGAAGCAGTCTTATTTTCAAGCCGTCCCAGAGGAGGAACTCTGATGCGCAGCGTGATCTATTCGATGGGCGTCTCGCTAGACGGGTACATCGTCGGTCCCAATGGCCGCTCCATCGGGCCGGAGCCCGACCAGGAGCTCCTTCGCTTCCTTACCGACCAGGAGCGGGAGATCGCCGCGTGCGTGCTGGGCCGGCGGCTGTATGAGACGATGCTGTACTGGGAGACGGCCGAACAGGATCGGTCGCTGGACGAGGCCGACCTCGAGTGGGCTGCGGTCTGGAACCCTCTTCCGAAGGTCGTGTTCTCCGCTACGTTGTCGGCCGTGGAGGGGAATGCCCGGCTCGCCACCGGCAGCCTGGTCGAAGAGATCGAGCGGTTGCGAGCCGAGCCGGCCGACGGTGACATCGGCATCGGCGGTGCGGCTCTCGCGAATGAGGCGGCACGGCTGGACCTGATCGACGAGTACCGGCCTTGGGTGCATCCGGTGCTTGTGGGCGGTGGCATCCCGTTCTATCCACAATCCGAGCGCCGGGTAGATCTGGAGCTCCTTGAGAGCCGGTCCTTTGGCTCTCAGGCCGTCTACTACCGCTACCGCGTGGCGCGCTAGTGGTCGTCCTACGCGGCTCCCCCAGCCACGAACGACCCAAAGTCGCAGGCGCTGCGAATTGACGCGAGCGCGCTTCCGCTCTCGGCCGGTAACGGCACAGGCGAGCCCTGCTTTCATTTCTCGACGAGCACCTGAGCCCGCAGTCACGAGAGACGCGGAATGCGCGGTTGGCGGGGCGCTGTCCGCGCTCGAGCGGCCCGGCGCCCGCGCCCCGCTCGCTCACGAACGCGCGTCCGTGCCCAAGATGCCGCGTCCGCCATGCAGCCCGCGCATAGGAGGTCTCCTGGGCTGAGCCGTCAGAGACCTGCTCTGGACTGCGGGTTCTCGGGACGGTCCGGAACGGTCGTTGGCATGGTGCCCCGTATTCAGGGAAACCGCCGTGCTCCGAGGGTGTCGGTTCACGACGTGCGACGAACCGACATTGCCGAGAAACTCGCGGGTGGGTAAGGACTCTTGCCTCGGGTGGAGCGCGCCCTGGCCCCGTCTCGTGCGGTTGTTCCTTGGCGCCCGTTCGCATATAGCTGCGAGCACTCGGGCGCGTCCGCGGCTGTCAGCTTCGTCGCCAGCTCTCCACTTGGGCTGCGATGGTCTCGCAGAGGCGGCTGGCGTCGCCGGGATCGATGCGAACGGAGAGCCACACACCCATCAGCGCTGCGGCGAGGAGATCGCCTCGGGCTTGGGCGGATTCGGCGTCGATCTCACCCAGCTGGCAGGCGTTTTCCAGAGCCGTTGCGAAGCCCGAGCGCAGTCGGTCTCGGTAGGCGACGCCCGCCGCGCGGACGCGATCGTCGCTAGACGCGAGCTCGGCGATCGAGTTGACGAGCAGGCACCCGGATTTCGCCGTTCGCGTTCGAGAACGAAACAGGTGGGCGAGTCGCATGAACAGCGAAGCGATCCTCTCCAGGCCGGAGCCGGGTGCACTGAGCTCGCCGAGCAGCGGCGCAATGATCTGGTCGGCGTAGCAGTCGAGCGTCTGCTCGAGCAGCTGGTGCTTGCTTCCGAACTCCTGGTAGAGGCTCGAGCGGTTCAGGCCCGTTCGCTGTTCCAGATCGGAGATGGAACATGCCTCGTAGCCGCGCTCCCAGAACAGGTCGCGTGCCGCGATCACGACAGCGTCGCGCTCGTAGGCCTTTGGTCGGGGCACTCGTCGTCAGCTCCTTGACATTCTGAACCAATCATTGCAGTATAGTTCTGAACTGGTCGATTCAGAATAATTGTGGCGGCGCGACACCTATCCATGGCGAAGACTCTGCCGGAGTCACTGCAGTCCGCATGCACTCAGCTGGGCGTCGCTGGCGCCCAGCTCCGGTACATGCGAGCGGGCGCCGGCGAGCCGGTGGTGTTGCTGCACACGCTGCGGACGCAGCTGGACATGTTCGTGGGCGTTCTCGAGCGGCTCGATCTCAGTCGTACGGAGCTGATCGCGTTGGATCTGCCCGGGCACGGGCACTCCAGCGCCCCCCGGGTCGACTACACGGCGGGATACTTCACCGACGTCGTCGAGCAGTTCTTGGCGCGGATCGACGTGCAGGATGCAGTCCTCGTCGGCGAATCGATCGGAGCGACGATCGCTCTCACGCTGGCGGCTCGCAGGAACCAGCGGGTGCAAGCGGTGATCGCCATCAACCCGTACGACTACGGAAGATGGGGAGGCATCCGACGCAGCTCGGCGCTCGCGAACGCGCTCTTCACCGCGATCCTATGGCCGGGGATAGGCGCGGCCGTCGCCGGCGGCGAGACCAAGTCGATCCTGCGAGCCGTGCTCGCCGGCGGCGTATACGACGCTCACGTGCTGCAGCCTGAGCTGCTCGCCGAGCTCCACCAATGCGGCGCGCGACCGGGCCACGCGCAAGCGCTCCGCTCGCTGTGTCGCCAGTGGCGCAGCTTCGTCGCCGCGCGAGAGCACTACCCGCAGATCGAAGCGCCGATCACGCTCGTCTACGGAGACCACGACTGGTCGCGCCCCACCGAGCAGGACAGCAACCGCGGAAGGATCCCGGACGCCCGGCTGGTAGCCCTGGAGCGCTGTGGCCATTTCGCCTCCCTCGACCAGCCCGCGGCGATTGCGCGCCTGATCACGTCGGAGCTGCCGTGACGGCGGCCGATTGGCAGATCGCGCGCGAGTTGCTTCCGTTCGAGCATCACTACCTCGAGCTGGACGGGTCCCGGATCCATTACCTCGACGAGGGCAGCGGCGACACCGTCCTGTTGCTCCACGGGAACCCGGCCTGGTCGTTCCTGTACCGCAAGATCATCGCCGGCCTGCGCGACGAGTTCCGCTGTGTCGCACCGGACTATCCCGGCTACGGGCTCTCCAGCGTCGGACCGGCCGGCTACCAGTACACGCCGCGCGAGCACAGCAAAGTCGTCGAGCGGTTCATCGAGGCACTCGAGCTGCGCGACCTGACGGTAATGGTGCAGGATTGGGGCGGGCCGATCGGCCTCGGCCTAGCGGGTCGTCGTCCCGAATTGGTCCGCGCACTGATCATCGGGAACACCTTCGCCTGGCCGAACACCGAGCTCAGGATCCGCGGGTTCAGCGCGATCATGGGCGGAGCGATCGGCCGGACGCTGACCGAAGCCTTCAACCTCGTGCCCCGCTTCTTCTTCTGGCGCGGGTTCGCGCAGCCGCTCGCCGCCGGCGTCCGCGATGCCTACATGGCCCCTTGGCGCGATCGTGCCCGCAGGCTCCCCGCCACGATCGGCCCGCGTCAGCTAATCGCCGCCGCGCCGTACTTGCGAGAGGTCGAGTCGGGACTCGAAGCGCTGAGCGATCGCCCTGCGCTGATCGTCTGGGGCGAGAAGGACTTCGCGTTCGATCGCGCCAACCGAGCGCGGTTCGAGGCGGCCTTCCCATCACACGAGACGCACGTCTACCCCGACGCCTCGCACTTTCTTCAGGAAGACGTCGGGGACCAGATCGCGCAGGCGTTCAAGTCGTTTCACCGGCGCGTCGTCGCGAACTAAAGGAGCCCGCGATGGATCAACTGCTGGCCAGCGTCCTCGATGCCCACGGGGGTCTTGAACGTTGGCGGGAAGTGACCAGGCTCACCGCCGAGCTGTCCACTGGAGGGTTCTTCTGGGCCGTGACCGAATCCCACGGTGTGGTCTGGATGTCGAATGTGGTTGGAAACGACGCGCGTGGCTGTTCGCGCTTTTCGACCAGCCCTGTTTGGTGGCTGCGGATGATCGCGCACTCGGGGTCGGTCTCGAAGACGGATTCCAAGCGATCCTGCGGAAACGAGCTGAGTGTGACGTGCTGGCGCCGCGGGTCGAGCGTCACGGTGTGCCGGCCGCTGGCCCTGGGCCACCCTCTGACCAGGCTCTCGCGCCCATCACCCTCGACATCGAGCAACTCACACTCGACCGCGATTGACCTGACCTGAACCCGCAGTCGCCGACCTGCATCAGCCGGCGTCCGACTACTCGACCAAGCATCCGCAACACCGTCCTCGTTCCATCACGCATCGAGCCGCAGCACGCAAGGATCGGCGGGGCTGACCGAGCGAGCCCCGCCCTTCGTTGCCGCACGAGCATCTCAGCGACCGCAACGAACAACCCTGTGTGCACCTTGTGGCCATCGATACGTGACGTCGACCGGAGAGCTCCTGGCCGCCCGCCGCGGGCCCCGCAACACACGTGCGCCACTCTGGCCACCAGCTGCCCGTCGCCATGGAGGCCGGTCGGCTCTCATCGGCAGTGCTAGGACGGTCGCCGTGTGTCGCTCGTCTCCGAGACACGCGCGACCGTCGAGACGGCGAGTCCGGTCTTAACGATAGGTTCCCGCAGCGACGAGGTGAGACCCAGCTTTCCTGACGATCTCAAGCACCCAGCGTGTGCCGTCCTGTCGATTCCCTGGAGGTAGATGCTGGTCACCCCCAAATTGCGATGCCCGAGCTGCCGCTGGATAACGACCAACGGCACGCCCTCGTGTGCGAGCTCTATAGCGTGAGCATGTCTGAGCTGATGGGGCGCGAAGCGTCGACGGACGCCGGCCGCTTCCGCCGTTCGGCGCAGCTGTTTGCGCGCTGCCGACGCTTCCCAGCGCCTCCCTGCCGTAGGGCCATGCAACACGCAGAACAGCGCGCCAACAGGTAGGGCCGCGCGAACCTCGAGGTAGGTGGTCAAGTGATCCCACGCCCACCGATCCCATCCCTACCTCGCGACGCCGGCTACGCCGGGGAGCTCAGACGACCCGTCGCATCGGCGGCCGTCGGCGACGCCGCGGCCTTCGTCGACGAGGCGGGCGATCGGCGATCCTCAGCATCGTGAGCGCGAACGCCGCGGCGCTGCTGGCCGTGGAGGCGGCCAGCGCGACCTCGGAGAGCACGGCCATCGCTACGCCGCCTCGTCGATCAGAACGATCCGCCGGCCGCTCGGGTGACGCCCGTCGGGGTAGCGGCGCTTGATCTCGGCAGCGCGTGCCTGGTCGCGGAGGATCCCGAGGCGGGACAGCGCGACGTAGAAGCAGTCGTCCTGCTCCATGTTGCGCGCGGCCTTTGCCTTGTTGTTGTAGATCGTGCTCCTGGTACAGCCGCGCAGGTGAGCAAGATCCTCGGGCGTGCGCCCCTGGAAGAAGAGGCCGTCGATCACCTCGGCCTGGACCTTGGGCAGCCTGCCGATCGCCTCGTTGCACACCCGCCGCACCGTTCCGTGGCGATGGAAGTTCTCCACCGTCCCGTACAGGTCGCGGACCGGCAGCTGCCGCCGCCACCACACGAGTCCTGTGTGCTCGCGCATCACCGGGGGCTCAACGCTGTCGAGATCGCTCAGCGCGAGCTGCAGCGCCTCGGCTTCTGCGCCGCTGAGCGACGTCTTGTCGTCCGTGAGGTCGTTGCGCAGCTGGAACAGCGCATGACGCGCAACGACATCGCGGAACCACGGAAACAGTGCTCGGGCGCCCTCGGCCGGATAGCGGAAGATCGCTTCCAGCACCGCCTCGCGGGTGACGTCGTAGAGCGTCTCGCGCTCGATCTCGAGGATCATCCGAGCCTGCGTGCGCTCGCTCCAGTCGACGGAATGTGGCCGGCTAACCCCGCCGTGAGCATGGACGAAGCGTGCGCTCACGCCTCGACGGATCGGCTCCAGGACGATCAGTAGGAATAGCAGGATGTCCTCGTGGGCAACGGGGTCGCGCTGGACGCTGAAGATCAGCGGCTCGAGATGCGCCTGCTTCTGCCCAGCGTCGTACATCGTGTCGACCCACTTCCACTCGTCAAGCCGCTTCGCGATCTCGGCTCCATGCCGCAACGCCTCGAGACGCTTCTGCTCGGCGATCAGCGCGCGCGTCTGCGCGTCGTGCGCTTCGAACTTCGGCACGGCCTGCGACGGGGCGAACGAAAGTTCCCGGCTGAACACACACCGGTCGGTCTCGGTGGCCGCGTCGGCCAGCTCCTCCCGAACCCGTCGCTCGCTCGATGCGAACCCCGGCCGCCACCGATCGTCGCGTGTGTTCTCACCAGCGCCCATGTAAGCCTCCTTGTTGGATCGGAGACCGGCTGATCCGGTCCCTCACCACCACAAAGAGAGAGGCGTCTCTACTCACCCCGGAGATTTTCGCGTGCGCGGCGACGCCAGCTGGGTGGGTTTAGTCCCATGAATAGTCCCCTGCCTCATAATTGTGTCCCTGGCGGCCCGGGATTCAGCACAGGCCCCGATCAAAAAGCTCCCGATTGGCAGGGAAACTTCGATGGGCACGGCTGGGCTCGAACCAGCGACCTCTCGCGTGTGAAGCGAGCGCTCTCCCACTGAGCTACGCGCCCTAGGAACGCGATTCTATCCGCGCGAGCCGCCCGCGCCGCAGCTGTTCCAGCTCCCGAACTAGGCATCCCCGTGGCGAAATGGGTGCTCGTGCATTGCATACATGCATGAGCACCCAAATCAGATTCGGCGGGGCCAGTTTGGGTGCTCGGACAGCCTCGCGGACGGCGGCAGGCCAGGCGCGCGCGGGACGGCCGGCGCGGGACGGCCAGGCGCGCGCGCGACGGACCTCCGCCCCGCCCCGCCCGCGCCAGGCGCGCGCGGGACGGTCGGCGCGGGACGGCCGGCGCGCGCGAGGGACCCCCGCCCCGC
>JAFAZB010000181.1 GCA_019240015.1 Solirubrobacterales bacterium | reverse complement strand
ATCAGCGTCATCACCACGTCGCCGCGTCCCACCCCGAGCGTCGAGAGGCCGCCGGCCAGCGCTGCGGTGCGCTCCGAGACCTCGCCGAACGACCATTCGCGGCGAGCGCCCGAGCGCGCGAGCTCGACCAGTGCCAGTCGCTCGGGCGGGGCCGAGTCGACCACGTCGCGCGCGAAGTTCATGGCCGCGGCAGTGTGCCAGGATCGTGCGGTGACGCTCTGGAACGGAGTTCTGTGGCTGCACCTGGTCGCGATGGCGTTCTTCGTCGGCGGCCAGCTGATGCTGGCCGCGGTGCTCGTGCCGGTGCTGCGGAGTGCCGGCAACCGCGACGCGCTCCGCGCGGCGGCCAGGCGGTTCGGAGCCGGGACGCTGGCCGCGGTCGGCGTGCTGGTGCTGACCGGCGTGGCGATGGCGAGCCACTACCACCGCTGGAGCGAGTCCACGCTCCAGGTCAAGCTGGGGCTGGTGGTCCTGGTCGCGGTCCTGATCGGGGCGCACATGCGCCGGCCCGAGTGGCATCTGCTCGACGCGGCGATCTTCCTGGTCTCGCTGGCGATCGTGTGGCTGGGGATCGTCGTGGCGGGGTGAGCGCCCGCTGCTAGCCTCGCCACCATGGGCTTGATGACCCGCACCGGTCCGTTCGGTCCCGAGCCGGCGGGGACGTTCAACTTCGAGTCGCCGCCGCCTGGGAGCGCCCTGTACCTGGAGCCGACCGCGAAGCGGATCCGCGTCGAGCTGGCCGGGGAGACGATCGCCGACAGCATTGGGGCGATGCTGCTGCACGAATCGGGGCACCAGCCGATCTACTACTTCCCGCCCGAGGATGTGCGGGCCGACGTGCTCGAGCACAGCGATCGCCACACCCGCTGCCCCAAGAAGGGCCAGGCTTCCTACTACTCGATCCGGGTCGGCGAGCATCTGGTGCCGGACGCCGCTTGGTACTACCCGGAGCCGATCGAGGGAGCGCCGCCGATCAAGGACCTGATCGCTTTCTACTTCAACCGGATGGACCGCTGGCTGGAGGAGAACGAGGAGATCGCAGGTCACCCGCGCGACCCATACCACCGGATCGACATCAGGCGCAGCGATCGCCACGTTCGCATCTCGCTCGACGGCGAGCTGTTGGCCGAGACCACCCGCGCGCGGGCGCTGTTCGAGACCAGCTTGCCGCCCCGCTGGTACATGCCGGCCGAGGACGTCGTGGCCGAGCGGCGGCCCAGCGACCACAGCACCCACTGCCCGTACAAGGGCGAGGCCAGCTATCACTCGGTGGCGCTGGCGAACGGGGAGCTTGCCGGCGATTTGATCTGGTGCTACCAGGACCCGTTGCCGGACGCTGCCCCGATCGAGGGCCTACTGTGCTTTTTCAACGAGCGCGTCGACATCGAGCTCGACGGCGAGTTGCAGGCGCGACCCGAGACGCCGTGGAGCCACGGCGTCAGGCCGCCCGCCCGCGCCTGAGCAGCTCGAGCAGGCGGGCCGCCTCGGCGTCGGTGAGCCGTGCCGGCGTCAGGCGGATGGTCGAGAACCCGGCCGTGAGCGTGTCGGCGTCCTTGGCGCGGTCGCGCTCGAAGGTGGGCCGATCGGAGTGGAACTCGTATCCGTCGAGCTCGACGATCAGCTTGGCCTGCTCGAACAGCGCGTCGACCTCATAGCCCGCGACGTTCGTGTTCAGCTTCGGCGCGGGGAGGCCGTGGCGCTTGCACCAGCGGACGAACTCGTCCTCGAAGACCGATCGGGTTGGGTTCTCGCGGCCGCGCGCAAGCGCCGTCAGTCGCGCGGCGCCGCGATGGTTGGGGAAGCGGTCGAGGGTCTCGCGCAGGGCCTCGAGCTTGAGGTGGTGGGACAGGCGGGCGTCGTTGACGACCCGGGTCAGGGCCTTGTCAGCCAGCCGCGGCGCGATGTCGAGCAGCGTGCGGGCGGGGGAGGTCACCCACAGGCCATGGCGCTTGCGGAGGTCCCGACGACTCAGCCCCCCGGGATGGTGGACCCGGATCCCCTTCGGTCGGCGATCGCCGGTGACGATCGTGACCTCCAGCGGCCGGGGCCACTGCTTCCAGAACCCCCACAGCGCCATCGCCGAGGAATGGCTCAGTGCCGCGGCGGGGCCGCAGGCCAGCAGCGCGGCCGAGGCGAACTCGAGCGCGGTCTTCGGCGGGCGGCCCACGGCGTAGACGCCAGGGTGGATTCGGTGCAGGCGGCCGGTGCGGGCGCGGTGGTGGATCGCGTAGTCGTTGAGCCCGAGGCGCAGCAGCTGCGCGCGCGTGATGTTGCCGTGCTGGCGGTACGCGAGCGCGGCGACCCCCGCGTCGATGGAGATTTCTTGACCTATGCCTAAGAGATCTCCATCGCGCCCAAGATTCGCCCCCCTCCCGTATCCTCGGGAGACCATGGCCGTGGCCACCGACGAGCAAAAAGCGATCTGCGAGA
>JAFAZB010000165.1 GCA_019240015.1 Solirubrobacterales bacterium | reverse complement strand
CGTCTGCATCACGCCCGAGAAGCCCTTCTTGGAGTCGATCTCGGGGCTGCCCAGCAGGTTCTCCTTGGGCACCCGGCAGTCGCGCAGCACGAAGTTCGCGGTGTCGGACGCGCGGATCCCGAGCTTGTGCTCGAGCCGGTCGAGCTTCAGCCCCGGGTTCTCGCGCTCGACCACGAACGACTTGATCGCGGGGCGCCCCTTGCTGCGGTCGAGCGAGGCCCAGACCACGATCAGCTCGGCGCGGTCGCCGGAGGTGACGAAGATCTTCTCGCCGTCGAGCACCCATTCGTCGGTGTCCTCGTCGTAGCGGGCGGTGGTGCGGATCGCCGCGGAGTCGGATCCGGCCTCGGGCTCGGTGATCGCCATCGCCGCCCACTTGCCGCCGAAGCGCGCCAGCTGCTCCTCGTTGGCGACCGCGGCGATCGCCGCCTGGCCGAGGCCCTGGCGCGGCATCGTCAGCATCAGGCCGACGTCGCCCCAGCACAGCTCGATCAGCCCCAGCAGGCTGGCCATGTTGGTGCCGTTGCGGTTCCCGTCGGCCTTCGCGGAGCGCTCGCCGCTCGCGTTGCCGCCGACGGTGCCCGCGCCGGCCCCGCCCAGCGCGCCGCTCTCGTTCATCCCGTCGATCACCGCGGCGAGCATGTCGAGCTCCTTGGGATAGCTGTGCTCGGCGCGGTCGTACTTGCGCGAGTTGGGGCGGAAGATCTCGGTCGCCACCTGGTGGGCCTGGTTGACCAGGAAGCCGAACTTCTGCGGGGTCTCGAGGTTGATCATCAGAGCACCAGCGCTCCCTCCATCAGCCCGGCCGCGCGTAGGTCCCGGTACCAGCGCTCCACGGGGTGCTCCTTGACGTAGCCGTGGCCGCCGAGCAGCTGCACGCCGTCCGAGCCGATCGCCATCCCCCGCTCGGCGCACAGGCGGCGGGCGAGCGTGATCTCGCGGGCGTGGTCGAGGTCCTGGTCGACGCGGCTGGCGGCGCGGTAGGTGGCGAGCCGCATTCCCTCGAGCTCGATCGCGATGTTCGCGACCGCGAACGCCACCCCCTGGCGGTTCGAGACCGGCTCGCCGAACGCGACCCGGTCTTTGACGTAGGGGATCACGTAGTCGAGCGTCGCGCGCGCGGTGCCGAGCGCCAGCGCACACCACCCGAGCCGCCCGAGCTGTACGCACTCGGCGTACACCTCGCGCTCGCCGCCGCCGAGCAGCGCGCTCGCGGGCAGCTGCACCTGCTCGAGGATCAGCCTGCCCGTCGCCGCGGCCCTGATCCCCATCGCCGGCTCGGGCTCGACGCTGATCCCGGCCGTCTTGGACTCGACCACGAACAGCGCCGGGCCCTGGCCCGAGAGCTCGGCGGCGATCACGAACAGCTCGCCGTCGGCCGCTCGAGGGACCAGCGCCTTGACGCCCTCCAGCAGGTAGCCGCCGCCGGCGGGGCGAGCGGTGGTCTCGAGCTTGAACGGGTCAAACAGGGGCCGGGGCTCGAGCATCGCCAGCGCCGCCGCCGGGACGTGCTCGCCGACGAACTCGGGCAGATAGGTCGCCTGCTGCTCAGCGTCGCCCCACAGGCTGAGCGCGGTGGAAACCCCGGCGGGCGCCAGACAGGCCACCGCGATCCCCATGTCGCCCTGCGCCAGCGACTCGCTCATCAGCGCCGAGGTCACGGCCGAGCGCTGCTGCACCACGCCGCCGAGCTCCTCGGGCACGCCGACCATCGTCA
This sequence comes from Solirubrobacterales bacterium, assembly GCA_019240015.1. Lineage (GTDB taxonomy): Bacteria > Actinomycetota > Thermoleophilia > Solirubrobacterales > Solirubrobacteraceae > Palsa-465. Next base: position 3,022 of record JAFAZB010000165.1, on the reverse strand, counting down.
AGCCCAGCTCGTTGGCTTGGGCCAGCAGCTCGGGCGGCGTCAGCGCCTGCTCATCGGCGTCCTGGGCGGCGGGGCGCAGCCGGTCGAGCGCGAACTCCCGCACCGAGTCGCGCAGCATGCGCTGCTCGTCGGTCGGCTCGAGGTCGAACAGGTCGCTCCGCGCCGCCTTCGGTTGCCGGGCGGGGCGCGACAGCCGCTGGGCGGCGACGAACGTGCGCCCCGCGGTGGCCGCGGTGCGCATCGTGGTCTTCGAGGCGCCGTGCAGGAAGCGCTCGGCCGGGCCCCGCAGCCCGAAGCGATCGACCGCCGCGGAGCCCGCGAGCCGGTTCAGCGCGCGCAGGCCGACCGCCATTCCGCGCTCGGCTAGGTTCGGGGCGGGCGGCATCGCCCGCACAGGATATCACGAATCGTTGTGACGTCGTTTGATGTCATGATACGCGGTGGGTGGAATGGACTCTTACGTAGTTCTTACGTTGGGCCCGTCATGCTGGCGCGATGCGCGTGCTGATCGCTGAGGATGAGCTGCGGCTGGCCGATGCGATCGCGCGCGGGCTGCGCAGGCAGGGGATCGCGGTCGACCTCGCCCCCGACGGCGAGGACGCGCTGGTCAAGGCGCGCGTGGTCCGCTACGACGTGGTCGTGCTCGACCGAGACCTGCCGGGGGTGCACGGGGACCAGGTCTGCCGCGCGGTTCGCGGCGAGCGTCCCGAGACGGGGATCCTGATGCTGACCGCGGCCGGCACGCTCGAGGACCTGGTCGAGGGGCTGTCGCTCGGCGCCGACGACTACCTGGCAAAGCCGTTCCGGTTCGCCGAGCTCGTGGCCCGGATCCACGCGCTGGCGCGCCGCTCGACGCCCAGCCGTCCCCCGGTGCTGCGCCACCGCGAGCTCGAGCTCGACCCGGCGCGGCGGCGCCTGACGCGGGCCGGGGCCCCGATCGAGCTGGCGCGCAAGGAGTTCGCCGTGCTCGAGGCGTTGATGTCGGCGGACGGCGCCACGGTCTCGGCGGAGGAGCTGCTCGAGCGGGTCTGGGACGAGCACACCGACCCGTTCACGAACGTGGTCAGAATGACGATCATGACGCTGCGGCGAAAGCTCGGCGAGCCACCCGTGGTGGAGACCGTGATCGGAGTCGGCTACAGGATGATGTGATGCGCCGCCCGGCCGGCAAGCGCTTGCGGTGGCGCCCGGCGGTGGGTGTCGACTGGCCGGCGCCCACGATCAGGCTGCGGCTGACTGTGCTCTACGGGCTGGTGTTCCTGCTCACCGGCGCGGTGCTGCTGACGTTCGGCTACGCGCTCGTGCGCCACAACCTCGATGCCGGCGGCAACATCAGGGCCGAGCTGCGCAAGCTGGGGCTCCCGGCGCCGCCGGCGCGCAGGATCTTCGGCCGCGGGCTCGGATTCGCGCCGGGATCGCCCGAGTTCACCTTCGCCTCCGCGCTCCGCGCCCAGCTGCGCAGCGACGCGCTGCACCGCCTGCTGGTCGAGTACCTGTTCGCGCTCGGGGTGATGACGATGATCGCGGTCGGCACCGGCTGGCTGCTCGCGGGGCGGGCGCTGCGCCCGCTGCGCGACATCACCGCGACCGCGCGACGCGTGTCCGGCGAGAACCTCGGCGAGCGGATCGCGCTGCGCGGGCCGGCCGATGAGCTCAAGGAGCTCGCCGACACGTTCGACGGGATGCTGGTTCGCCTCGACGCGGCGTTCGGCAGCCAGCGCCACTTCGTCGCCAACGCCTCGCACGAGCTGCGCACCCCGTTGGCGATCATGCGCACCGAGGTCGACGTCGCGCTGGCCGATCCCGACGCCAGCGTGGCGGAGCTGCGGGCGATGGGGGAGGCGATCAGGGAGACGGTCGATCGATGCGAGCGGCTGATCGAGAGCCTGCTGGTGCTGGCGCGCAGCGAGGCCGCCGCCGGCCGGGAGGAGCCGGTCGACCTGGCGGCGCTGGCCGGCGACTGCATCACGGACCTGCGCGCGCAGGCCGACGAGGCCCGGGTGCGGGTCAGCGACGAGCTCGAGCCGGCCTGGACGAAGGGCGAGCCCGGGCTGCTCGAGCGGATGATCGCCAACCTGCTCGACAACGGCATCCGCCACAACGAGCCGGGAGGGTTCTTGCGGGTCGCCACCCGCGTCCGCGACGGCGTCGCGCGCCTGACGGTCGCAAACGGGGGGCCAGCAATCGATCCCGCGGAAGCGGCGCGCCTGATGGAGCCGTTCAGGCGACTCGATCGATCGGTGGCGGGATTCGGGTTGGGGCTGTCGATCGTGCGCTCGGTCGCGGTCGCCCATGGCGGCAGCGCCGTCCTGCGCGCGCGGGCCGACGGCGGCATCGAGGTCGAAGTGGAGCTCCCCGCCGTCCCGGCGCGCCGGGCGACCGTGCTCGCTCCGCGCGCGCTTACGCAGAGCTGACGGTCGGCTCGCTACAACCCGGCGACGCAGCTATTCAAGGAGTCGTCGCTGATGCATCCGCTTTGCAGCACCCGCCGCACCCTCACGGTCTGCTTCGTGGGTGTCGCGCTGGCCGTCGGGCTGGCGGCCTGTGGATCCTCGTCGTCCTCGAGCTCGGGCAGCGCAGGGAGCACGGCGAGCGGCACCAACGCCTCCAGCGACGCGCAGTTCCAGGCGCGCGTGAACCTCGCCAAGTGCTTCCGGCAGCACGGAATCAACGTCCCCGACCCGACCACCGGGGGAGGGACCGCCGGCGGCGGTGGGGGGCTGTTCCGGTCGCTGCGCAGCTACCCACAGGCGCAGGTCAACGCCGCGCGCCAGGCGTGTCAGCAGTACTTCGCGCAGGCGTTCCCGCGGCTGAACCTGACCCCCGCCCAGCGAGCGCAGGCCCAGCAGCAACTGGTTAAGTTCGCGCAGTGCATGCGCTCGCACGGCGTCAACGTCCCCGACCCCACCTTCAACGGCAACGGTGGCTTCGGGTTCGGGCGCGGCTTCAGGTCGATCGACCGCAACAGCCCGGCGTTCCAGTCCGCGCTGACCGCCTGCCAGAGCCTGCGGCCGCGATTCGG
>JAFAZB010000134.1 GCA_019240015.1 Solirubrobacterales bacterium | reverse complement strand
GTGGGCGCAATCTTTGCGCTACGGTGATGGGGTGAAATTCGCGCGCCTTCTCTTGCGGCTGGTGGTGGGGTTCCTGATGTTCGGCCACGGCACGCAGAAGCTGTTCGGCTGGTTCGGGGGCGGCGGCGTCGACGGCACCGCGCAGATGTTCGAGCAGCTCGGGCTGCGTCCGGGCCGCCGCAATGCGATCGCGTCAGGGGCGGCCGAAGCCGGCGGCGGCGCGCTGCTGATCGCTGGACTGGCCACCCCACTGGCGGCCGCCACGATCGTCGCGGTGATGCTGACCGCGATCAACCGGGTCCACCTCAAGAACGGCCCGTGGGCCACCAACCGGGGCTACGAGTACAACCTGGTGCTGATCGCGGCGATGCTGCTGCTGGCCGACGCCGGTCCGGGCGGCGCGTCGATCGACGCAGCACTCGGCATCGAGCAGCACGGTTCCGGCTGGGCGCTGGCGGCGCTGCTGGGTGGCGTGGCGGGAGCGGGGGCCGTGCACGTCGCGGCCAACACGCACGCCGAGCAGGCGCCGGAGCCAGCGGGCGAACCGGCGTCCGCGCCGGCCGGCGCCTGAGGCGCCAGATCCGGACGGCCGGCGGAGCGCCGAGCTCGCTATGGACGGTCTGTCAGCACCTGGTAGACCGACGCCCACCCGGTCTGAAAGCCCTGCCGGGCGGCGTGCAGAAACAGCCGCCACACCCGGGCCCGCTCGGCGCCGGCCAGACGGACCGCATCCTGGTAGCGGCCCTCGAAGCGCTCGATCCAGTGGCTCAAGGTGAGCGCGTAGTCGCCGGCCAATCCCTCCACGTGGCGGGTCACGAGCCCGGCGCGCTCGAGCGCGAGCTCGATCCGCGATAACGGCAGCGGGACGCCGTCGGGAAACACGAAGCGCTCCGAGAACGCACCCTCGTCGTCGGCTTCGAAGTCCTTCAGCTTCGCGATCCCGTGGTTGAGCAGCGTCCCGCCCGGCGCCAGCAGGTCGGCCAGCCGCGTCGCGTACAGGTCGATCCGCTCCTCGCCTACGTGCTCGACCATCCCGATGCTGGCGATCGCATCGAACGGCTCTTCGATCAGCTCTCGATAGTCGGCGACGCGGATCTCGACTCGGTCGCCGACTCCCGCCTCCTTTACGCGCTCGCGCGCCAGCTGCGCCTGGGGCTCGGACAGCGTCACGCCCAGCACGCGCGCTCCGTGACGGGTCGCTGCGTGCAGCGCAAAGCTCCCCCATCCGCAACCGACGTCGAGCACCCGCTGGCCCTCGCGCAGCCCGAGCTTGGTGCAGACCAACTCGAGCTTGGCCTCCTGCGCCTGCTCGAGCGTCTGCGCGCCACCGGAGAAGTACGCACAGCTGTAGGTCAGCGAGCGGTCCAGAAACAAGGCGAAGAACTCGTTGCCGACGTCGTAGTGGTGGCGCACGGCGCGTCGATCGCGGCTCAAGCTGTGACGTTCCCCCCGCAGCCTCAGCTCCGCGGCGGGGGCGCGTGGGGGCAGGGTCAGTCCGCATGCGCGCACCAGCGCGATGCCCAGCGCGGCCTGTTGGCGGAGCGTCAACCGCGGCGCTTCGAAGCTATCGACGATCCGCAGCGCCGCGTCCAGGTCATCGACCTCCAGCAGGCCGCTGACGTAGGCGCGCCCGATGCCAAGCTCTCCCGGCGCGCGCAGCACGTGCGCGACGGCTCGCGGCGAGCGAAACGCGAAGGTCGGGCCGTCCGGCTCGGTCGCCGGCAGCGAGGATCCGTCCCAGAAGCGCAACGAAAACGGGCGGTGCGCAAACGCGGCCTCCACCTCGCGCCGCAGCGGAGCCGTGCGAGCGAACGCCAATGCTCGCGTCAGGCTCCCTCGGCGATCGCCCGGCGCTCGACGCGGGTTGGATCTACCCGGACCACGTCCCACGCCAGTCCCATCATCTCGAGCAGCCGGATCACCCCCGCCGAGGGGTCGATCTGCCAGCGACGAAGACCGTGGCGATAGGAAGTCGGAAACGCGTGGTGGTTGTTGTGCCACGCCTCGCCCCAGGTGGGGATCGCCAGCCAGGCCAGGTTCCGCGACTGATCGCCGGTGTCGTACTCGCGGCGCCCGAAGAAGTGACACAGCGAGTTGATGCTAAAGGTCGCGTGATGGACGAGGAAGATGCGCGCCGCGCCGCCCCACAGCAGCGCGGTCAGCCCGCCGACGACCGTCCCGGTCAACGCCACGCCCAGCCCGAACGCAGCGCCCAGTCCGGCGATCACCCACAGCACGAAGGTGTCGTTCACGAACCGCAGCATGGGGTCCGCGAGCAGATCCTTGGCGTACCGGCGCTCGTCGGCGACCTCCATGTCGGAGAACACCCACCCGATGTGCGCATGGGCAAGTCCGCCCAGCGCACCCCGCCAGCCGGATCCATGGCCTACGTGGGGACTGTGTGGATCGCCGTCAACGTCTGAGAACTGGTGGTGCTTGCGGTGCGTGGCAACCCAGTCGATCACCGGCCCCTCGGCCGCGGCAGACCCCAGTGCCGCGAACGCTGCGCGCAATATTCGGCTGGTCTTGAAGCTGCGGTGGGTCAGCAGACGGTGGAAACCGACCGTGATCCCGGTGCCGACCCCGACGTACATGATCGCGAGGATCAGCAGGTCCCTCCAGCTGAGCAGGCTTCCAGTCCAGCCAAACCACATTCCGATTCCCAGCATGATCGGGGGGACGGCGGTCACCGCGGCGCTCGCAAACCGGTCGACCAACGGCATCGAGACGGGGCGCATGTTGCTCGCAGGGTGCTCGGGCGGGGGTCGTCCCATGGTCGGTCGGCGGTGGCCCTCCTTCAGGCCCTGTTGCGCATCCCCGCTGGCGCGGGCTTCGACAGGAGTGGCTGCGCGTCGTCTCGTCTGGGGGCTGCCGAGGCGACGGCGCGCGCGATCATACCAGCGGTCCCCCCGGGTCTCCCGGCAGTGAGCGCTCAGGAGAGCAGCAGGGTTCCGCGCGCGCCGTCGACGGATTGGCCGGCGGCGCGAGCCGCGGTGGCGAACGCCTCGACGCCGAACAGCGAGCCGGTACCGTGCGGCGCCGCCACCAGTTTCCAGCTCGAGCCGCCGTTGGCGGTGACCGCGATCACCGGCGCGGTGCCGGACTCGTTCTGGCCCACTGCATAGCAGCGGTCATGGTTGCCCGACCGCAGGCACGAGATCGCGTTGAAGTAGCCGCTGAACTGCGGCAGCGTCTGTGCCCGCCAGTGGCGCCCGCCGTCAGCGGTCGCGAGCACAACGCCGGTCTTGAACGTCGCCGCGGCCGCCCAGCAGTGGCTTGCATCCCGGCACGAGATCGCGTCCACGAACGGCGAGCGCTTGTAGACGAGATGCCAGCTCGCGCCGCCGTCCGAGCTCTTCCAGATCGCTGCGGGGCACTGCGTCACGCCGGAGCCGCCACACTGGCTGCCCCCAACCGCGTAGGCGACGCTGGCGCTCGCCATCGTCACGTCGTCGGCGATGTAAGCCGGGCACCCGGTGTGACACGCCTGGGGCAGCGTCTTGCGCGACCACTTCGTCCCGCCGTCGCGGGTCACCAGCAGCCGGTCGCCCAGCTTGCCTCCGCCAGCCACGCAGTGGCTGAGTTTGCACGAGATACGGCCCACCTCGTTCACGACCGGGATCGCCTGCGCGTGCCAGCTGAGGCCGCCGTCGGTCGTTGCCACCACCGCGCCGGCGCCACTCGCCGCGACCCCGGCCGCCCAGCATCTGGCGACGCTCGCGCAGGCGACGCGGAACAGGGCGGGAATCCCGGTCGGAGCCGGCTGCGGGGTCCACGTCTTTCCGCCGTCCGTGCTGAGCAGGATCAACGCGGCGCTGCCGGCGGCGCTCTGACCGAC
>JAFAZB010000088.1 GCA_019240015.1 Solirubrobacterales bacterium | reverse complement strand
AGCAGACGATCTACGATGAGGTGCTCAAGCGAACCGCCGTGCAGTTCCGCTCGAGCTCGGTGCAGGTCAGCCCGGATCGTGAGCAGCTGCGCGTGCACGGCGAGCTCGAGCTCTCGGGCCGGCGCGCCCCGCTGTCGTTCGAGCTCGCCCACGGGAGCGACGGCCGGCTCACGGGAAGCGCGCGCTTCAAGCAGAGCGAGGTGGGGATCAAGCCGTACACGACGCTGTTCGGGGCGCTCAAGGTCGCGGACGCGGTCGAGGTGACGATCGACGCCGCGCTGGGCTCGGATTGATCGGACAAGCGCTGCGGCCTAACCGCGGTACACGGTCTGCGCGTCGAGACCGCCCTCGACCCCGGGGGGCAGCGCGCCGGTCCCGTGCGCATACAGCGCGAGGTCGGCGATCGTCCTCACCTCCCCGGGCTCGGACTCGAGCGCGAACGCGCCGTTGTCCCAGCTGAGGCTGTCCGCGGGAGCCTGGAGCGCGACCCCCGCGAGCTGCCGAGCCTTGGCTCGGATCTTCTCGGTCGCGCGCTCGATCGCGGCGGGAGTGCTCTCGGACGGGCTGGTGTTGTATCCGTGTCCCTCTCCGAACCGATCGAGGTCGGCTGGCACCACCTTTACGTCGAGCGCCGGGACGCCCAGCTCGTCCGCCACCAAGCGCGCGTACTGGGCTTCCTTCCCATCGGGCTCGGTGGTCAGGCTGAGCACCATCTTGCCGGTCGGATGGACCCGCAGGAACACCGCTCGATATGCCTCGTTAGCCAATCTTGTCCCTCCTCACAGCCGCGTTGATCACGATTCTGTTCCTCCGAGCTCGGCCCGCTCCCGCGCACGTCGCTGGCGCTCCTGATGGGCGGTCAGGGCGTTGTGCTCCTCCAGCCCGCAGAAGCTCGGCTGCGGGCCGCCAAGCGGATGTGCCGGCACGGCGGGCCGCTCGCATCCCGGATAGATGCATCGCTTGCCGGTCGGCTCGGCGCCCGCGTCAGTCATCACCCGGAGCCTCCCATCCCGGCGTGGTGTTCCCTCGGCTGGGGCCGTAGCCGCTGGGCATCGCGACTGAGCTGCCCCTGGCGGGTGTGGCGCTCGGCCAGGGCTCGTGCTCGTCGGCCCGCTCAGCGTCCGCGGCGGTCCCCCAGCCCGCATCCTGATCCGGTTCGGAGCGCGCCCGGCCGATCGCCTCGACCACCTCATCGAGGGCCTCGAGGCTGTGCCCGCTGAGCAGCGCGTCACAGTGCGGTAGTGCCGCGAGCATGCCGCCCGCCCGCGGCACGAATCCATCCGAGCCGACTCGGGGGTTGACCCACACGATCCGGTAGGCCAGCCGTGCCAGACGCTCCATCTCCCGGGCGACCAGCCGCGGCTCGCCGCGCTCCCAGCCGTCCGAGAGGATCACGATCACCGCGCCGCGCGCCATGCCGCGCCGGCCGTGTCGGTCGTTGAACGCCTTCAGCGCGTCACCGATCCGGGTACCGCTGGACCAGTCCGGCGCCGCGGTCGCGGCGTTCTGGATCGCCCGCTCGGGGTTGCGGGAAGCCAGCGCCCTGGTCAGCCTCGTCAGCCGCGTCGCGAACGCGAACGCCTCGGCGTTCGGGCCACTGCCGGCCGCGCAGGCGAGGAACTGGAGATACGCGCGCGCGTAAGGCTCCATCGAGCCGGAGATGTCGCACAGCAACACCACCCGGCGAGGGACCACGCGGCGGCGTCGGCGCCGCAGGCGAATCGGGTCTCCGCCGGTACGCATGCTCCCGCGCAGCGTGCGCCGCAGATCGATTCGCTCGCCCCGGCGGTGCTTGCGCGCGCGCCGGGTGACGCGCCGCGGGGTGGCGACGCGCAGCCGCGCCATCAGCCGGTAGAGCTGGGCCAGCTCCGGGGGCTCGAGCGCATCAAAGCGCTTGCGCGCGAGCAGCTCGTCGTGGCTGGGCGCGAGCGGAACCTCGATCTCCCGGCGCTCGGCGTGATCGCGCTGCGGCCCGGTAGCGGGCGAGCTCGTCAAGCGCATCTGACGCTCGGCCTCGGCGCGCGCGCGCTCGCGCTCCCGGTCGGACGGCGGCCGCTCGTCGGGCGGGGCGGGGACCGTCGCCTGGTCCGCGATCGGGGCGGCGATCGCGCCTCGCGCACCGCCGAACACCGACCCGAAGACCGCGTCGAACGCTTTCACCTGGGCCGGATCGGAGACGTACACGGCTCGGGCCGTCCAGTACAGGCGCCGGCGGGCGATCGGCCGCACGATGCTCAGCGCGTGGGCGAAGCGGAGCGAGCGCTCGGCCGACACCGGCAGGCCGGCCTCGTGTAGGCGCCTGCCGAACATGCCGGCCACGGCCGGTAGGTCGAGCTGGACGGTCTGCAGCGTGAACTCGGGCACCGGCGACTTTCAGTCCGCGCCGATCAACTGCTCGAGCCCGCCCGCCCGGACCACCTCCTGATCCTCGCGGTACTTGAGCACCGAACCCAGCGTGCGCTCGATCGCCGCGGGATCCAGCCGCTCCACGCCGAGCTCGCGCAGCGCGGCGAGCCAGTCGATCGCCTCGGCGATTCCCGGTGGTTTCTGCACGTCGCTGTCGCGCATCCGGCCGACCGCATCCGCGACCTGCACCGCGAGCGTCTCCGAGGAGCCCCTCACTCGGCGGCGGATGATCTCGACCTCGCGCTGCGGGGTCGGGTAGTCGATCCAGTGATACAGGCAGCGGCGTTTGACCGCGTCGTGGAGGTCGCGCGTGCGGTTCGAGGTCAGCACGATCACCGGCGGATG
>JAFAZB010000074.1 GCA_019240015.1 Solirubrobacterales bacterium | reverse complement strand
GCGCCGCTGGCGGTGCTCACGTATCCGTTCATGGGTGCCACCACGACGAACGTCAACTTCGGCCGGATCTGGATCATCGGGATGTTCGCGCTGCTGTTGATCCTCCCGCGGGCGCGGGCCTCAGCGCGGGCCAGCTCGTGGATGCTCGTCGCGCTGGCGCTGCTCGCGGCCGTGGTCGCGGTTCGCACGGCGACCACCCCCGGGACGAAGGGTGATTATGCGTACGGGTTCAGGGTTTGGGCCGACTCGCTGTTGCTCCCCCTGATCCTGTTCGCGGTGGTGCGGCGCGTCGTCGCGGTGCGGGCCGCGGCGGCCGAATGGGTCGCGCTGACCCTGGTAGTCGCCGGGCTGCTGCTCGCCGTGGCCGGTCTCGCCGAGGAGCTGTTGGGGGTTCATCTGAACCAGGTGCGCTTTGACCCCGCGATCGGCACCGTGCGCCTCGCCGGCCCCTACGACGCGCCGGAGCCCTACGGGCTCGCGCTGGTGCTGTGCCTGGCCGGGACCCTGTTCTGGCTGCAGATCCGACGCCGCGCCCGGGACGTCCATTTCGCCGTGATCGCGATCGTGGTCCTCGAGCTGGCAGCGATCTTCTTCACCTTCTTTCGCGTGGCCTGGCTCGGCGCGTTCGTCGTGGTCGTCACCTCGCTCGGTCTTCGGCCCAAGCACTTTTCGCGCATGCTCGGGGTCCTGGCGATCGCGGCGCTCGTCGTTGGGCTCAGCTATACGCAGCTGGAGAAGACCTCGGTGGTCTCGAACCGCGTCGGCAACACCCAGAACGTGTTCGCGCGGGTGGGGGCCTGGGAGCAGGGGATCGAGATCTTCAAGCAGAACCCGGCGTTCGGCGTTGGGGTCAACCAGTACACGGTGGTTGCGTCGAGCCTCCCGTACCTGAACGTCAGCGGCACCAACTCGGTCCCGTACCCGCACAGCTCGTTCGTGCTGATGCTCGCGGAGGACGGGGCGGTCGGCCTCGGCGCGCTGCTGCTTGCCTGCGGCGCGGTCGTGGCCCTGCTGCGCTCGCTGAGGCGCCGCACCCGGTCGGCGGCTGACGGCGCACTGCTCGGGACGCTGGTGGGGGCGGCGGTCGCCTACCTGGCGTTCTCGTTGACGCTGGCGATGTTGCCGTTTGGACCATCGAACCAGTTCTTCGCCGTGCTGCTCGGGCTCGGCGCCGGCACGCTCGATCGCCTGAGCGCTCCGCGCCGCCGACGGGCCGGCGCACTCGTGCCGCGGGTCGGCGGGGGCCTCCCCGCCGGGGTGGCCGCGTGAGCGCGCTGGCCGGGACCGCGCGGCGCGTGGGCCCGCACCCGGTCAGGCTCGGGCTCGCCGTCGGCGAGCGGCTGCTCGAGCCCAGACGCCAGCGCAGGCTGCGCCGCACCTACGCCGGGCGGATCTCCTCGCCCGCCGAGCACGCGACGCTGCACGCGCCGCTGATCGAGCTGGCGAGCCAGCCGGAGCTGCCCTCGGAGCTGCGACAGGCGAGCGCCGGAATCCTGGGCGAGGCCGAGGCGGCGCTCGAGCACCGCGTCGATCTGCTCGGATCCGGACTCGTGCCGCTGGGGCCGCAGATCGACTGGCACGCCGATTTCAAGAGCGGATACCGGTGGCCGGTCGCCTTCTATCAGGACGTCGAGGTTACCCGGCTCGACGACGACTCGGACGCCAAGGTGCCCTGGGAGCTCAGTCGCGGTCATCAGCTGCTCACGCTCGCCCGCGCCGCTCGCCTGTACGAGGACGAGCGCTTCGCGCGTGAGCTCGAGGTCCAGCTCACCGACTGGCTCGCCGCCAATCCCCCCGGTCAAGGCATCAACTGGGTCAACGCGATGGAGGTCGCGATCCGGGCGGTGAACTGGCTGTGGGCGATCGGAACGCTGGAGCAGTGGCGTCCGCTCGATCCGGTGCTCCGTGACGCGGTTACCCGCTCGCTCCAGGTGCACGGCCGCCACATCGCCGCGAACCTGGAGGGCACTCAGCTGCTGCGCGGCAATCACTACCTTTCGGACCTGCTCGGGCTGCTGGCGCTGGGCGCATTTCTCGAGGGGGACACCGCCGCCAAGCGGTGGCTCCGTTTCGCCCAGCGCGAGCTCGAGCGCGAGATCCTCGCTCAGGTCCTACCCGACGGGGTCGGCTTCGAGGGATCCCTTCCCTACCACGGCCTGGCGATGGAGATCTTCCTGCTCGGGTGGCTCATCTCGATGGTGGTCCGTCGACCGCTCTCGAGCCGCTACCGGGTTCGGCTGGAGCGCATGCTGGAGGTCTCTCGATCGGTGCGTCACCCGGACGGCCGCAGCCCGGTATTTGGCGACCAGGACAGCGGTCGCGTGCTGCCGGGCGGCTCCCCGCGTCCTCCCACGCACGACAACCTGCTCGACCTGGGGAGCGTGCTGCTCGAGCTCCCGCGGTTGGTGCCCGGTCGCGCCCCGCACCCCGAGGTTGCCTGGACGCTGGGAGTGCCCGCTTGGAAGGAGGTGGCCGAGCGCGCGGTCACGGCTGCACCGCCGCGCACCGCGTTCGCCGACGGTGGGCTGTACTTGCTGGCAGCGGGCGATCTCCACGCGGTCGTTCGGTGGGGAGGGGTCGGGCAGCGCGGAAGGGGAGGCCATGGTCACAACGACCTGTCCTCGTACGAGCTGTCCTACGGCGTGCCGTTCATCGTCGACTCCGGGACCTATCTCTACACGGCCGATCCGCTGGAGCGAGATGCCTTCCGCTCCGCTCGCGCACACAACGTGGTCGTTGTCGATGGCCTGGACATGCACCCGCTGCCCCCCGCGGCGCCGTTCCAGATGCCGGCTCACGCAAGCTTTTCGGTGCAGCGGTGGCGGCAGTCGGAGCTTCAGAGCGAGCTGGTCGGCTGGCACGACGGGTATCGCCGCGACGGTGTCGAGGTCGTGTGCCGCCGCGCGATCGAGCTTTCCAACGCGGATCGCGCGCTGACCGTGATCGACGATGTCGAGGGTCGGGGGCGGCGAGCGGTGGAGTCGCTAGTGCATCTCGCCCCCGGCGTGCAGACCACGGCCGTTGGGGACGATCAAATCCAGCTCACCCACCGTGGACGTGGTCTGACGATCACCTTCAGCGGTGCCCGTTCGGTCGCTGTCGAGCAAGGCTGGGTGTCCGACCGATACGGCGTGCGCGATCGATCGCCCCTGCTGCGGGCGACCGTAGAGGCCGAGCTGCCCGTGCGCCTGAGTTACCGGATCTCGCCGCGATGAAGCGCCGCCCCCGCTACGACGTGTGCGCCTCGGTGATCTCCGACCTCCAGTTCGACGCGCGGGTGTGGAAGGAGGCGCGTTCGCTGGCGGCCGGCGGGCGCAGCGTGCTGCTCGTCGGACCGGTGTTCGACATCGACCGGCCCCGGCGGCGCTTCGACCCCTCGGGGGTCGAAGTTCACGAGTTCCCGATCGGCCGCCGCGACCGTCGGAAGTCCTA
>JAFAZB010000008.1 GCA_019240015.1 Solirubrobacterales bacterium | reverse complement strand
CCTGGCCAAGCACCGTGCGCCCGGGGAGGCCAAGGTCCACGTCTACAACCCGGACTTCGAGCAGCACGGGTGGCAGTCGCCGCACACGGCGATCGAGATCGTGAGCGACGACATGCCTTTCCTGGTCGACTCGGTGACGATGGAGTTGAGCCGCCGGGGCTACGGGATCGACCTGGTGATCCATCCCGTGCTGCAGGTGCGCCGGGACTCGGGGGGCCGGCTGACGGAAGTGCTCGAGCCCGGCAACGGCGCGCGGGACGCGATCGCCGAATCGGTGATCCACGCCGAAGTGATCCGCCAGCCAGATCGCGAGCAGCGGATCGAGCTGGGCGACGCGATCGAGCGCGTGCTGGAACAGGTCAGCGCCGCGGTAGCGGACTGGCAGGCGATGCGCGGCGCAGCGCTGACGCTGGCAGCAGAGCTCAGCGAGCATCCTCCCCCGGTCGAGGAGGACGAGCGCTGGGAGGCGGAGAGCTTCCTGCGCTGGTTGACCGACGATCACTTCACGTTCCTCGGCTATCGGGAGTACGAGCTGGTCTCCGACGGCGAGCAAGCCGGGCTGAAGGCGGTGCCCGGATCGGGGCTGGGGATCCTGCAGGGCGCGCCCGTCACGCCGTACACGAAGCTGCAGGAGAAGGCGGTGGCGCTGGCACGGGCGCCACACGTGCTGGTGCTCACCAAGGCGAACTCCCGCTCCACCGTTCATCGGCCGGCGTACCTCGACTACATCGGGGTCAAGAAGTACGACTCGGACGGCGAGGTGATCGGCGAGCGGCGGTTCCTCGGGCTGTACACGACCGCGGCTTACAAGGCCAGCGCGGGGGAGATCCCGATCGTTCGCGGCAAGGTGCACAGCGTGCTGGCGCGGGCCGGATTTCCTGCTGACAGCCACGACGCCAAGGCGCTGCTGGAGATCCTCGAGTCCTATCCGCGAGACTCGCTGTTCCAGATCGAGACCGAGCAGCTGTTCGAGATCGCGATCGGGATCCTGGGGCTGGGGGAGCGCCAGCGGGTGCGGCTGTTCGTCCGCCGGGACCAGCTGGACCGTTTCATCTCCTGCCTGGTCTGCATCCCGCGGGATCGCTTCAACACCGAGAACCGCGAGCGCGTCGGCCGGATCCTGGCGGAGGGATTCGGGGGCACGCAGGTCGACTGGAGCCTGCACCTCACCGAGTCGGTGCTGGTCCGCGTGTATTACATCGTCCACTGCGACGGTGACGGGCCGGCCGACTACGACGTGGCCGAGATCGAGGCGAGAGTGGTGGAGGCCACTCGCGACTGGTCCGACGACTTGCGGTTGGCGCTGATCGACGAGCTCGGGGAGGAGCGCGCGGCGAGGCTCCACGCGCGCTACCGGTCTGCGTTCCCGCCGGCCTACCGCGCCGACTGGGTGGCCCGCTCAGCGGTGCTCGACATCGCGCGGCTGGAGGAGCTGGGGAGCTCGGGCGAGCCGATCATCTCGCTCTACAGACCCCCCGAGGCGCCCGAGGACGCGGTCCGCTGCAAGCTGTTCAGCGCCGCCGGGGTGTCGCTGTCGGACGTCCTGCCGACCTTCGAGCACATGGGCGCGAAGGTCGTCGACGAGCGCCCCTACGAGGTCAACCCGCGCGACTCGGAGCCGATCTGGATCTACGACTTCGGCCTGCGCTGCGGTGCGGAGGACGTGGAGCGCGTCCGCGATGCCTTCCAGGACGCATTCCTCGGCGTGTGGCGTGGGGAGCTCGAGAACGACGGGCTCAACGGCCTGGTGCTGCGCGCCGGGCTCACCGGCGCCGAGATCGCGATCATCAGAGCGCTCGCCAAGTACCTGCGCCAGGCCGCCGTCGCGTTCTCGGACGCCTACATGGAGCGCACGTTGCTGGCCCACCCCGGGATCGCGGTGCTGCTCGTGCGGCTGTTCTTCGCCAGGTTCGAACCTGGCGGCCACGGCGCGGAGGCAGGCAAGCGCTTGCAGCGCGAGCTCGAGCAGGCGATCGACGCGGTCGAGAGCCTCGACGAGGACCGCATCCTGCGGGCGTTCCTGTCGGTTCTGCGCGCGACGCTGCGCACCAACTACTTCCGCCGCGACGAGCACGGCGCCCCGCGCAAGTACCTGTCGTTCAAGCTCGACCCGTCCGAGCTGTCGATCCTGCCGCTGCCGCGGCCGCGGTTCGAGATCTTCGTCTACTCACCGCGGGTGGAGGGCGTGCATCTCCGGGGCGGCAAGGTGGCGCGCGGCGGCCTGCGCTGGTCGGACCGGCGCGAGGATTACCGGACCGAGATCCTGGGGCTGATGAAGGCCCAGATGGTCAAGAACGCGCTGATCGTCCCGGTCGGCTCGAAGGGCGGGTTCGTGGTCAAGCGCCCGCCTGTCGAGGGTGGGCGGGAAGCGTTGCAGGAGGAGGCGGTGGCCTGCTATCGCATCTTCCTCGGCGGCCTGCTCGACGTGACCGACAACATCGTCGGCGGCGAGGTAGTCGCGCCCGAGGGGGTGGTCCGCTACGACGAGGACGATCCCTATCTGGTGGTCGCGGCCGACAAGGGGACCGCCAGCTTCTCCGACATCGCCAACGAGGTCTCGGCGCAGTACGACTACTGGCTGGGCGACGCGTTCGCGTCCGGCGGCTCGCACGGCTACGACCACAAGCAGATGGGGATCACCGCCCGTGGCGCCTGGGAGTCGGTCAAGCGCCATTTCCGCGAGCTCGGAGCCGACATCCAGAGCACCGATTTCACCGTCGTCGGGATCGGCGACATGTCGGGCGACGTGTTCGGAAACGGGATGCTGCTGTCCCCCCACATCCGCCTGCTGGCGGCGTTCAACCACGCCCATGTGTTCCTCGATCCCGACCCGGATCCCGAGACCAGCTTCGAGGAGCGCAAGCGCCTGTTCGAGCTGTCTCGCTCGTCCTGGAGCGACTACGACGAGTCGCTGATCTCCGAAGGCGGAGGCGTGTACCCACGCACGGCGAAGTCGATCCCGATCTCCTCGCAGGTCAAGCAGGCGCTGGCGATCGAGGCCGACGAGTGCTCGCCGGCGGAGCTGATCAGCGCGCTGCTGCGGGCGCCGGTCGATCTGCTGTTCAACGGCGGCATCGGCACATATGTGAAGGGCTCCGAGGAGGCACACGGGGATGCCGGCGACAAGGCCAACGACCCCGTCCGCGTCGACGGGCGCGAGCTCCGCTGCCGCGTGGTGGGCGAAGGCGGGAACCTGGGGTTCACGCAGCGGGGCCGGATCGAGTACGCCCTGGAAGGCGGGCCCGAGCAGGAGGGCGGACGCATCAACACCGACGCGATCGACAACGTCGCCGGCGTGAACTGCTCCGATCACGAGGTCAACATCAAGATCCTGCTGGGGTCGCTGCTGGCCGACGGCGACATGACCGAGAAGCAGCGCAACGAGCTGCTGGTGGAGATGACCGATGCGGTCGCCGACCAGGTGATCTACGGCAGCTACACCCAGACCCAGGCGATGAGCCTCGCGCTGGCCCAGTCGGTCTCGATGGTCGACGTACACGCGCGGCTGATCCGCAGCCTCGAGCAGGTCGCGGCGCTCAACCGGGAGATCGAGTATCTGCCGAGCGAGGAGACGATCGCCGAGCGCAAGGCGCAGCGGCGCGGGCTGCTCGCGCCGGAGCTCGCGATCGTGATGGCGTACTGCAAGATCCATCTGTACGCGTCGCTGCTGGAGTCGGAGCTGCCCGACGACCCGTACCTGGAGCACGACCTGCAGCGCTACTTCCCGGCGCCGTTGCCGGAGCGCTACGGGGAGCAGATGCGCGGCCACCGCCTGCGCAGGGAGATCATCGCCACCGTCGTCGCCAACCAGTTGGTGGATCGCGCCGGGACCACGTTTGCGTTCCGGCTGGTGGAGGAGACCGGCGCGGCGACGGCGCTGCTGGCGCGGGCCTATGCGGTCGCGCGCGAGGTGTTCGCGATGCGCTCGTTCTGGTCGCAGGTCGAGGAGCTCGACAACCGGATCGAGGCAGGCACGCAATTGGCGATGCTGATCGAGGGCCGACGGCTGGTCGAGCGCGCGACTCGCTGGCTGGTGCGCGCCTGCTCCGATGGGATCGAGATCGAGGCCACGATGCGGCGCTTCAAGCCGGGGGCCCGTGAGCTCGCGCGGGCGCTACCGGAGGTGCTCGACGGCGCCGACCGGGAGCGCTTCGAAGCGCGCGTGGCCGAGCTCGAGGAGGCGGGGGTCCCGTCCTCGCTGGCCGCTCGGACGGCGAGCATGCCGGCGATGCTGTCGGTATTCGACATCGTCGAGGTGGCCAGCGCGACCGACCGCGAGCAGGACGCCGTGACCGCCACCTATTTCTCGCTCGGCTCGCGGCTCGAGCTCAACTGGTTGCGCGAGCGGATCATCGAGCTGCCGCGCGCCAATCGCTGGCAGGCGCTCGCGAGAGCGGCG
>JAFAZB010000360.1 GCA_019240015.1 Solirubrobacterales bacterium | reverse complement strand
GTGCGCAAGCGGGGCGCGATCGGCGGGACCAGCAGCAGCTGGCGTCGCAGACCATTGTTCAGAACACGTCGGCGCTGGCGCCTGCCGGTTCTCGGAGCGATCTTGCTGCTGGGCGCCGGGCTGGGGATGGCGGTGGCGATGGGTGCGATCGATTCCGGTCGCCCTGGCCAGCACGTCCCAGCTGTCGCCCGGCGCGCGCCAGTGGACCGCGCGGCGCACGTGGCGCCCCCCGCGCCGGCGCGGCCATCCGGCGCGCCGGTCACCGCCCAGCAGCTCACGGCGATTGACGCGACGCTTCGCTACACCCCGTTCATCTCGATCGGCGGTAACCGCCGCCGAGTGATCGCGCTCACGTTCGACGACGGCCCCAGTCCCTACACGCCGCCGATCGTCCGGCTGCTCGCTCGGATGCGCGTCGCCGCCACGTTCTTCGTCGTCGGCCAACAGCTCGACTTCTTCTCCGCCGGCCTGCGCGATGAGCTGCGCACCGGCCTTGCGATCGGCGACCACACGGAGAACCACGCGTGGCTGATACGGCTCAAGCGTCCGGCGCAGTTCGGCCAGGTTCGTGACGCCGCCGCACGGATCAGCCAGCTGGGGGCGGCGTTTCCCCGGCTCTTCAGGCCGCCGTACGGTTCCTTCGACCGTGCCACGCTGGCGGTGCTGCGCCAGCTTCGGATGCTGATGGTGCTGTGGTCGATCGACCCCAGCGACTGGCGCAGGCCCGGAGTCGGGCCGATCGTCTCAAACGTGCTCTCGCACGCGCGCCCGGGGGCGATCGTGCTGCTCCACGACGGCGGCGGCGACCGCAGTCAGACACTGGCGGCGCTGCCCCAGATCATCAACGGCCTGCGAGGGCGCCACTACCAGCTGGTGACCGTCCCGCAGCTGATCCAGCTCGATCCGCCGGGGCGCAACCAGAAACCGCCGGTAGCGGGCGGGCTGTGAGGGCGGGTAGCGGGCACTCGGCGAGCCTGCCCCGCAGCCCCAGCGCGTCGCCCGACCCGGAGCGCGCGGCCCGTATAGGCTGGCGCTGGTGAAGCTCGCGACCTTTCTTGCGCCCGGGGCCGAGCAGCCCGTCGCTGGTCAAGTGATCGACGAGCAGGCAGTGGCGTTCGCGGACGGCTCTCGGGTCGTAGACGTGCTCGCCGGAGCCGGATCGGCCGAGACCGGCGATCGTTCCTGGCCGCTGTCCGAGGTGAGCTTGCTGGCGCCGGTACCGGAGCCGCGCGTCGCCTACGCGATCGGGCTCAACTACGCGGCGCACGTCGCGGAGACCGGGAACCAGCCCCCGGAGCGGCCGATCGTATTCGTCAAGGTGGCGGGCTCGATCGCCCCGCCCGGGGGCCCGATCCGGTGTCCACCCGCGGTGCGGCGCTTGGACTACGAGGGCGAGCTCGTGGTCGTGATCGGGGCGGCCGGGAGGATCGGCGGCTACTGCATCGCCGACGACGTCACCGCCAGGGACCTGCAGAACCGCGAGCCGCAATGGACGCGCGCCAAGGGCGCCGACACTTTCTGTCCGTACGGCCCGTGGATCACCACCGTCGACGAGCTGCCGGACGCGGGCGACCTGCGCCTGCAAACGTGGGTCAACGGCGAGCTGCGGCAGGACAGCCGCACGTCTGATCTGATCTTCGGCTGCCAGGAGCTCGTCGACTTCATCGCTGAAACGTGCACGCTGATGCCTGGCGACCTGATCCTGACGGGGACGCCGAACGGAGTCGGGATGGCGTTCGATCCACCCCGGTTCCTTCAGTCGGGGGACGTGGTCCGGATCGAAGTCGAGCAACTTGGAGTAATCGAGCACCAAGTCGGGTAGAGGCCCCTCCATGAGGAGAGGGTCACGATGCTGAGGATCCAGCTGAGTGTGCTCGACTGGGTGATTCTCGCCAGCTACTTCATGGTTGTGCTGGGAATCGGGTTCGTCGCTCGGCTGTCGATCAAGACCGACGTCGACTTCTTCCTCTCGGGGCGCTCGCTGCCCGCATGGATCACCGGGCTCGCCTTCATGGCCGCGAACCTCGGCGCCCTGGAGATCCTCGGCCAGTCGGCCAATGGCGCTCAGTACGGCGTCGCCGCCGTCCACTACTACTGGATCGGCGCGGTCCCGGCGATGGTCTTCCTGGGTCTGGTGATGATGCCGTTCTACTACGGGGCCAAGGTCCGCTCGGTGCCCGAGTACCTCCGCCTGCGGTTCAACGACGCCACGCATGC
>JAFAZB010000258.1 GCA_019240015.1 Solirubrobacterales bacterium | reverse complement strand
CAGGTCCACCTCATCGGACTGAACATCGGCATCCTGATCCAAGCCGCCCCGCAGATCTTCGGGGAGGTCATGGGTGAGATCTTCGGGCTGATCGCCGCCGAGGTGCTTGGCCCCGTCGCGCCCACCACCTACGCGCTGGCAGAGGGTAAAAAGGCCCTGACGGACCTGGAAGCCCGGGCGACCGTCGGCAAGCTGGCCCTGGTGCCATGACACCCGGCGAGACGGACGACATCGCGCACCTTGGTGGACGGTCGCGGAATTAGACTCGCGGCATGAGCGCCAGTACGGGGGAGGCGGCGAGCCGGGAGCGGTTCGCTGCCGACACCGAGCCGTTCCGCCGGGAGCTGCTGGCGCACTGTTACCGCATGGTCGGATCGGCGCATGACGCTGAGGACCTGGTGCAGGAAACCTATCTTCGGGCCTGGCGTTCCTACGCCGGCTTCGAAGGCCGTGCGTCGATCCGGTCCTGGCTCTACACGATCGCCACCAACGTCTGCCTGACAGCGCTTCAGCCGCGCCGGATCAGGCTGCTGCCCTCAGGCCTGACAGGCCCTTCCGACGGGCCTGATCGTCCGCCGAGTCAGGTTCCGCCGGGCGAGGTTTCCTGGCTGGAGCCGTTGCCGGACCGATGGATCACCGCGGCCGCTGACGACCCGGCGGAGCTGGTGGTCGCGCGCGAGTCGCTGCGCCTGGCGCTGATCGCGAGCCTGCAGCACCTGCCCGCCCGCCAGCGCGCGATCTTCGTCCTGCGAGAGGTGCTGGCGTTTTCCGCCGCTGAAACCGCGGAAACCCTTCGCACGACGACGGCGGCGGTGAAGAGTGGGCTGCAGCGCGCTCGCGCCCGACTGGAAGAACTGGAGCCGCAGTCCGAGCAGCTGCTCGAACCGACGGACCAGCGGTCGCGCGCCCTGCTCGACGGCTACATCACAGCCTTCGAGCGCTCCGACGCCGGCCTGCTGGAGCAGGTCCTGCGCGCGGATGCGACGCTCGAAGCGACCCCCTTCCGCGAATGGCAGGCGGGGCATGTGAACTGCATCCAACTACTCGACCGATATGTGCTGGGTGCGGCCGGCGACTGGCGGATGATCGCCACAACCGCCAATGGCCAACCCGCCGCCGCCGTCTACCACCGCGACGAGCACGGCAAGATGCGAGCGCACGGCATCGTCGTGCTGGCCCCCACCTCCACCGGTGTCTCTCGCGTAATCGAGTTCCACAACCCCGCGCTGGTGGTCACGTTCGGGTTCTCAGACCTGCTCGCCGACTGAGCGCGAGCTGGCGCGTCTCACCGCCGCAGCAGGGGCTGGTGTCCGACAGTCGGGCCCGCCCTGGTCCCGCGCCGCGGGTGCCCGGCGGCTAGGCTGCCGGCGATGACCAGACCGTCCGATGATCCGCGTGTGGATCCGGCCAACCTTGCGGATCTGCTTGTCATCCTGCACGGTGCCGACGCGCCCATCGGCAGGGTCGACGTCACCTACCGCGTCTGGCGCCATGAGGAGCGGCTGCACGCCGCGTTCATCGCCGATGCGGAAGAACAGAAGCGTCGAGGTGCGTCGATTTCGTTCTACGGGACCACGAGCTGCCGGCCGCGAACCGCCGAGGTGGAGGAGACCGTACGGATCCGGCGCGACGGCGAGCGTGCCCGCGTCGAGCACCACGGCGGCCCTCGAGATGGCTACTACGGCGTCACCGACGGACCGCTGTGGTGGATGTGGGACGAGCGAAACGGCGCGCACAGCAACCAGGACGATCCCAGCGTGGGGAGTGGCGTCGGGGACGAGCTTCAGATCATGCTGAACCCGGTACCGCTGCTCAGTTCGCTGCGATTTCAGCCGACGGGGAGCTCCGAGGTTGCCGGCAGACCGACTATCACAGCGCACGGCATACCGCGGCCGCGGGACATCGATCGCCCGTCGGCGCTCGAACTCGGCGAGCTCGGTCTCGGTGCCGACTTCTACAAGCTGGAGGTCGACCGGCAGCTCGGTGTTCTGCTGGCGGTCACCGCGATCCGGGACGAGCAGCCGTTCCACAGGATCACGGCCCTTGCGGTTGCCTTCGACCAGCCGATCCCAGAGGAGACATTTCGATTCGAGCCGCCGGCCGGCGAACAGATCCAATCGATGTGGGGTGAGGACCGCCTCGAGCACGTCACGCTCGTCGAGGCGCAGCGACGGACCCCGTTCACGGTGCTGATGCCCGACACGGTCCCTGCCAACTGGCAGGTGAAGTGCCGGCTCATCCGGGCCGCCGAGCGCCCGCCCTCACCAGTGCAGATCGGGCTGATCTACTCCTCGACCGATGGGCACGAAAGCATCTCTCTCAGCCAGTTCCCTGCCGGGGGGTCCAATCCGT
>JAFAZB010000190.1 GCA_019240015.1 Solirubrobacterales bacterium | reverse complement strand
GCGTGCGCAGGTACGCGGTACAGCTGGGGAACCCGCTGGGGGTGAACAGCAGCTGTGAGTTGCCGGCGTTGGGGACGCTGCCCGGCTCGCCGAGCTCCGCCGTGAGCGTGACCAGCGCGCCGCTGGGGCTTAGCGAGCTGTCGGCGCGGTTGTCCTGGCTGCTCAGCATGACGGTGCTTCCCGGGCCGAGCGGCGGCGTGGGCACCGGCGCGGCGTCGGTCTCTGCATCGCAGCGCTCGGTCGGCGACGCGGTGCCGGCGCCGTTGACCGTCAGCGCCAGCACCCCGGTCTGCGAGCACGGTCCCACGACCACCGTCCCCCGGAGCGGGGTGGAGCTGACCTGGGCGCCGTGATCGAGGTCGTACCAGCCGGTGAAGCCCAGCTCCGAGAACGGGTCACCGCCGTCGCCGGTGGCGATCGCGTCGTCCTTGGGCCCCCCGGGCCCATACACGACCAGCAGCGCGTCGCGGTCGTCGCCCAGCGCGTGCTGGCCGCCTCTCACGGCGGTCAGCGTCACCGGACCCCATCCGCCCCCGGCGCGGGTGCTGTCAAACGCCAGCGCCAGCAGCTCGTTGCCGCGCAACAAGCCCACCAGCACCGGGACGCCGCCGGTGGCGGTGCCGATGTTGCCGCTGACAGACGAGCTGAACTGCCTCAGGTTGACGGTCGCCAGTGACAGCGCCGAGCTGGTCGCCGTGCTGCGCTGAACGCAGCCCGCCGCGGGGTTCGACCACATCGTCTGGAGCAGGTACTGGTGTCCGTCGATCACCTGGTTGTATGGCGAGCCGTCGGCTGCGAAGCCGAGCGGCGTGCCCTGCTGAGGGCCGTTCTCGCATTTGTCGCCGACCTCGAACCCGTTGGGGTCCATCCATCCGGTGCCCTCGGGGTCGCTCAGCGCCTCCGCGGTCTCGTGGGCGGCGGCGTCGATCGCCAACTCAGCTTCCGGGTTACCCTGCGGATCGGCTCCGGGCGGCGGGGTGCTCTCGATCAACGGGTCGGGGGCCACCACGTAGACCGCGCTGCCGCGGCCGAAGTCCAGCAGCGCGTGATAGCCGGCGTAAGTGTCGCTGCCGCACTGGGCGATCGCCACGCACGTATCGACGTCGGGGGGCAGGAATACCAGCCACAGGTTGTTCAACCCGCGCTCGCCCGGCGGCCCCGAGCGGATCACCCGCTCGATCTCGTGGCGCAGCTGAAGGTCGGTCACGCACGCCGCGATCCCCGACGGCGACGGGCAACCCTGGCCGCTGGGGTACGGGTTGGGATCGTCGATCGAGTCCGTCGCGGGGTCGTAGGCGAGCCCATGGCTGCCGGCTCCCGCCCTGTCCGGATACTGGTTGAGCACCGAGAAAACGTTGCCGGTGGTGCCCGAGTCGTGCGCCACGTCGACCAGGAACTGCTGGATCAGCTGCTCGTAGCCGGGCGTGGCGGCGCCCGGCGAGCCATCGAATCGGTAGCCGGCGGGCGCCCAGAAGATCGTGTGCAGCGTCACCCCCCGCATCACCGGACCGCCGTGGTAGACCAGCGGGATGCTGGGCGCCGACGCGACCTCCTGATGGCCCCAGGGCGCGAGAATGCCCATCGCCGGGCCGATCCGCGGCCGCAACCCTCGCCCCCGCGCCGGCCACGCGCCGCGACCTGGGCCCGGCCACGGGCTGCGGCCCACCGGCGGAAGCGAGACCGAGAACCGCCGCGCGCTGGCCCCTGCGGCGATCGCCGAGCTCACCCCCAGCGAAACGAGCGCGGTTGCGACCCAGACCACCAACCGGCGCTTGTGACTCCCCACGGGCGGGACGTTATCGCGCTCGAGCAGAGCGCGGCCGATCCCCGGACCGCGCGGCTCGAGCCCCCGCCCGCGACCGCCGCCCGCGCGCTAGCATCCCTCCCGACACTGACAACTCAGGGGTGCTGGCGGGAAGGCCGGCTGAGATAGCGCCCCTCGCTTGCAAGCGACCCGGCGCTGACCCTTCGAACCTGTGGGGTAATGCCCGCGGAGGGAGCGACAAGCGCAATGATCGAGGCTCCCGTCAAGGAGCCTCGCGAGCTTCAAGGCGATGACGGTGTCAGCGTCGAGCTCGTGAGCCGGACGTTCAGGACCAGGCGCGGTCCCGTGCACGCGCTCGCCTCGATGTCGCTGCGAGCGCGGCCAGGCGAGATCGTCACCGTGGTGGGGCCGAGCGGGTGCGGCAAGACCACGCTACTCGAGCTCGTGTGCGGGCTCCAGCTGCCCGACTCCGGCACCGTTCGCTGCGCCCCGGCGGTGCTGATGCCCCAGCGCGATCTGCTGCTGCCGTGGTGCACCGCGCTCGACAACGCGGGGCTCGCGCTGCGGGCCCGCGGCGTCGGGCGCGCCCAGGCGCGCGCCACCGCGGCGCCCTGGCTCGAGCGCTTCGGGCTGGCCGGTTTTGAGCATGCCCGTCCCGCCGAGCTGTCGGGCGGGATGCGTCAGCGGGTGTCATTCCTGCGCTCGCTGCTCGCCGGCAAGCCGCTGTTGGCGCTCGACGAGCCGTTCGCGGCGCTCGACGCGATCACCCGCCTCCAGATGCAGGATTGGCTGATCGAGGTACTGGCCAGCGAGCCGCGCACGGTGCTGCTCGTCACCCACGACGTCGAGGAGGCAGTCGTCCTCGGCGACCGGGTGGTGGTGATGTCGGGACGCCCCGGCCACGCGGTGGCCGAGATCGAAGTCTCGCTCGCCCGCCCGCGCCGGCGCGGGGATCCCGCCGTGGTCGCGCTGCGTGAGCAGGTGCTGGCGGCGCTGGGGGTGTCGGCGTGAGGCGAGGCTTGTCCGGCTGGCCCTGGCGGGCTGCCGCGCTGCTGGTGGCGCTGGTCGCGCTCTGGGAGCTGTACGTGGACCTCGGCGGTGCGGATCCCCTGATCCTCCCCGCGCCGCACGAAGTCGCCCGCTCGCTGTGGGTGGATCGCTCGCTGCTGGGCAGCAACTTCCTCGTCACCGCCGAGGAGGTGCTGCTGGGAATCCTGCTCGCGAGCGTGACCGGCCTGGCATTCTCGGCCGCGATCCACTTCTCCCCGACCCTTCGCCGCGCCGTGTATCCGCTCCTAGTCGCCTCGCAGACGCTGCCGATCCCGATCGTGGCGCCGGTCCTGGTCCTGTGGCTGGGGTTCGGGATCCTGCCCAAGCTGGTAGTGATCGCGCTGGTGTCGTTCTTCTCGATCGTGGTCACCACGCTCGCCGGGTTCGCGGCGGTGGACCCTGATTTGATCAAGCTGATGCGCACCTTCGACGCCCCCAGGCAAAGGACGTTTCGCCATATCGAGCTCCCGGCCGCGCTGCCCTCGCTGTTCACCGGCGCGAAGATCGCGGTCACGGTGGCGGTGATCGGCGCGGTGTTCGCCGAGCAGGCCGGCGCCAGCTCCGGGCTCGGCTACCTGTTCGAGCAGTCGATTCCCCAGCTGCTGACCGCCCGAGCCTACGCCGCCGTCGTGATCCTCTCGGCGTTCGCGATCTCGCTGTTCGCGCTGCTGTCGCTGGCCGAGCGCTGGGCGTTGCCATGGGCCTATCAACGCGAGCAGGCGGCGGCGCCGTGAGGCGCCGACGGAGCACCCTGGCGATCCTCCTGAGCGCCGGCGCGGCGTCGCTGGCGCTGGCGGCGTGCGGCGAGAAGAAGGACGCGCTCGCGCCCACCAGCTCCCAGTCGCTGAACGTGATGCTCGACTGGCTCCCGAACGCCGATCACGTGGGCATCTACCAGGCGCTGGCCGAGGGTGATTTCGCGCGCGCGGGACTGACCGTGCGGCTCCAGGAGCCCTCTGATCCGGCCGCGCCGCTCCAGCTGGTGGCGGCCGGCAAGGTCGACGTAGCGATCTCATACGAGCCGGAGCTGTTGTTGGCGCGCGACCGCGGAGAGCCGCTGGCGTCGATAGCGGCGCTGGTCCAACGGCCGCTGACCTCGATCGTCTCGCTCGGCGCGCGCCACATCCGCACGGTGGCCCAGTTGCGCGGCAAACGGGTGGGCGACGCCGGGATCCCGTACCAGCACGCGTACCTGACGACGATCCTGGCGCGCGCCGGCGTGCCCGCGAGCTCGGTCCGGGAGATCAACGTCGGCGACAACCTCGTGCCGGCGATGCTCGCCGGCCGCGTCGACGCCACGCTCGGCGCTTACTGGAACGTGGAGGCGATCCAGCTCTCGCAGATGGGCAAGCGGCCGAACGTGATCCGGATGGACGAGGTAGGGGTGCCCACCTACGACGAGCTGGTGCTGGTCGCGCGGGAGAGCACGATCGCGGCGAAGGCCGACCAGCTGCGCCGCTTCGTGCAGGCGCTCGCGCGCGGCTATCAGACTGTCAGAGCCGATCCCCAGGCAGGGGTCGCCTCGCTGGTGCGAGCCAACCCCTCCCTCGACGCCAAGCTTCAGCAGGCCAGTGTGACCGCGACGCTACCCGCGTTCTTCCCCCCAGCCGGGCAGCCCTGGGGTTGGCAGGACCCCGGCCAGTGGTCGGCCTATGGCCAGTGGATGCTGAGCCAGCACTTGATCTCGAATCCGGCCGCGGCCACCGACGCGTCGACCAACGAGCTGCTGGCGGGCCAGGGCTCCTAGCGGGCGCCTGCCTGCAGCGACGCCCCGCGCGCTATACCTGGGCCGCTGATGCCCGCCCGGACGTCCCCCGCCGCACGGATCCGACCCGCCGAGCACGGGCCGGCTCAGCGGACGCTCCGCTCGGCGCGCCTGACGTGGCGCCGGCGGGTGAAGCCGCGCTGGCACGACGTCCGCCCCCCTGCGCTGCTCGCGCTCGGGATCACAGTGCTGGTACTGGGAACGATCGGGTTCTCCGAGGTGACGGTCCAGACCGCCCGCGGAGTGCTGATCCACTACGGCTTCTGGGACTCCCTGTACCGCGCGATCACGCTGTTCGTGTTCGGGGGCTCGGTCACCCCGCCGATCCCGTTGGCGCTGCAGATCGCGCGGATCATCGCCCCCGTGCTCACCGGCTACGCGGCGGTCGGAACAATCCTCGCGCTGTCCCGCGAGCAGGCGAGGGTGCTGGGGATCCGTCTGCTGGTGCGCAGGCATGTGATCGTCGCCGGCCTCGGGACCAGCGGGGCGCGCCTCGCGCAGGCGCTTGTCGACCACGAGCCGGTGGTGGTGATCGAATCGAACCCGATCGCCGAGCTGATACCGACCGCGCGCGCACGGGGGGTCCGAGTGCTGATCGGCTCGGCCACCGACGAGCTGATGCTGCGGCGGGCGGGAATCAGAAACGCCCGGACGCTCGTCGCGCTGTCCGGACGCGACGGCGCCAACGTCGATATCGCCGCGGCGGCGGCCCGGGCTCGCCAGCGGGATCCGGAGCGGCTGACGATCTTCGCCCATCTCCGCGACCTCGACCTGTGGCGCTCGCTGGCCGCCGAGGGCGCGAGCTTCGAGCCGCGGCAGGCAGGCGCGCGGCTGGAGTACTTCAACGTGTTCGCGACTGGCGCCCAGTTGCTGTTGGAGCGCCATCCGCCTTTCATCGCACGCCCGGTCCCAGACGGCGAGCCGTGGGAAGCGCATCTGCTGATGGTCGGGATCGAAGGGGTCGGGGAGCAGATCGTGCTTCAGATTGCGCGCCTCTGGTCCAGCCTGTCCCGAGATCGCGACCGGTTGCGGATCACGCTGGCGGGGCCGCACGCCGAACGCGACCTGCAGGCGCTCCGCGACCGCTACCCGGCGCTCGATCGCTACTGCTCGCTGGTGGCCCACGAGCTCGCGATCGAGTCCGCTCGCTTCCAAGGTGGGGCGGCGATGGTCGTCCCCGACGGTGGCTGCGAGGTCATCCACGCGTACGTCTGCCTGCTCGACGAGGGAGACGCGCTGCTCGCGGCGCTTGCCCTTCACGCCCGCCCGGCCACCGCCCACATTCCGGTGGCGGTCGCGCTCGACGACGAGCGCGAAGGGATCGCGATCGTGCTCAACTCCGAGGAAGGGCGGTTCCAGTGCATCTCGGCCTTCGGCGTGATCAGCAACGCCACCTCGGACGCGCTGCTGCTGCGCGGCACCAACGAGCTCCTCGCCCGCGCCCAGCACGCGCAGTGGCTGCGAAACGAGCGGGCCAAGGGACTGACCGCCGCGGATAACGAGTTCCTGGTGGCGTGGGAGGAGCTCCCCGAGCACCAGCGGGAGGACAACCGCAAGTTCGCCGACGACCTGCACTTCAAGCTCAACCTGATCGGCACGATGTTGGTGCCGATGCCGTTGCGTGACCCCGCTGAGGCGCCGTTCGAGTTCACCGGCCAGGAGCTCGAGCTGCTCGCCGAGCACGAGCACACCCGCTGGATGAACGCCCGCGTCGCGGCGGGATGGCGCCACGGCCCCTCGACCGACCGCAAACACAAGATCTCGGCCGACATCAAGCCGTGGTCTGAGCTGAGCGAGCCCACCCGCGAGAAGGACCGCAACGCCGTGCGCGAGCTGCCCGACATGCTGGCGCTCGCCGGCTTCCGGATCGAGCGCGCCGGCGCTACAGCGGCGCCGCGGGCTTTGGGACGCCCGGCGGCAGGCGGCACCCGATCCGGAAGTTCTCCTGCTGGAGCAGCGGCGAAAACGGTCCATCGGTCTCATACGGCGCGAACGCCACCCGCCCGTGATTGAGTCTGGGACCGGCCTCGCCCAGATGACCGCGCCAGCAACCCCAGCTGGTGTGAGCCAGGTCGACCAGCGGCGTCCGGGAGTAGGTGAAGCCGTAGGTCTGGTGGGGGATGCAGACCACGTAGTCGTTGATGAACCAGTAGGTGCGAGAACGCCGCTGGATCCCGCAGCTCGCGTAGCTCGAGTGACTGCCGAGCGCGGCATACACAGCGGCGTGCTCGCCGCTCCATTGAACGCTGTGTGAGTGCCAGCGGTACAGCTGGCCCTCGTCGGCGTGCCGGGCCATCCACAGATACAGCGGCTGCATCGTCTGCGGGTCGAGCAGGACCGCGACGTGCTCGAGGTCTCCCTGGTGATAGTCGGTGTTGCCGATCGTCGAGCCGATCGGGTCTCGCAGCGCCTCGAGCGGGATCCTGACCAGCGGGAAGTAGTTCAGCGGGTAGTAGAACCAGTACTCGAGGCTCACCAGGCCGCGCGGGGCGCCCGGATACGCGCTACGCGGTGCCTTCGCCAGGTAGTAGAAGTACACCTGGGCAGAGGTGAACGGATCCTCGGCCGCGAGCTGGTGCGGCCAGTGTCGCAGTGCCTGCACGGCAGAGCGCAAGGCGGTGGCCGCCGACAGGAACGTGTCCTGAACGCTGTCGACCGGCGCCGGGAACTGGATCCACTCCGAGCGCGCCCCGGCGCCCGAGAGCGCGGCGACCGTGGGGTCGCGGATCCGGCAGCGACCGCCGATGTAGATGCACGTCCCGCGCCCGTGCCAGCGCGCCCCCAGCAGCCCGGGCACCGACACCGGCCAGAAGCGATCGAGCCCGCTGACGACCAGCGTCGGCTGGTAGCGCTGCGCGAGCGCCGCGATCGCCGGCGCGTCCGTCGCCTGAACCGGACGCTCGCCGGCCGGCAAGCTCGACACGGTCCCCGCGGGGGCGGTTATCAGCTGCGAGGGGGACAGGAATCGCTTGGAGCTCGAGAGCGGGTCGTAGAGCACAAACGCCAGCCCGCCGACCAGCAGCGCGCCGATCAGCACCAGCGCCCCGATCAGATGTCGTAGCGTTCGCACGGCTCCCCAAGTGAACAACTACTGCTGCGCGATGGTACGAACATTGCACGGAGGGGTCTGAGCTGCTCCTGCGAATGGACGATCGAGGCACGATCGCGGTGGGGCAAGCGTCGCACGCCTGGGTCTCCGGCCAGCTGGCCCGCGCCTGGGGCAATCGCCGCTTCGGGCCGGTGGAGCCCTACGAGGAGGTCTGCCTGGCCGCCGAGCAACACGACGTGGGCATGGCCAGGTGGGATCTCGCGCCATCTCGCAACCCGGACACCGGGTTGCCCCACTCGTTCATCGAGATGCCGCTCGCGGTCCACCTCGGGCTGTGGAGAGCCGGGCCGCCGCGGCTGCTGACCCAGTGCAGATACGCCGCGCTGCTCGTCTCGATGCACGGCCGGCGGCTATACGAAGTACGCGACCTGAGCAAGCTCGACGCCGCCGACGTGCAAGCCGTCCACGCCTTCCTCGCCGAGCGACGCGCGTTCGAGCAGCGCCTGCTCGCATCGCTGCTCGCCGACCAGGCGACGAGCGCTAGCGCCACCGACCAGCTCCTCGCGCGCAACAGCCAGTTACTTTGGATCTGGGACTTCATCTCGCTCGCGCTGGTGCTCGACTGGGCGCCGTGCAAGGCGAAGAGCGTCCCCACCGCGGTCGCCGCGGAGGACCTGCGTCTGGCCCCGACCGCCGACCCCGGCCGCTGCACGCTAGAGCCGTGGCCGTTTCGCGCGGACACGGTCGTGCTGCGCTGCGAGGGACGCCGCCTCCCCCGCGGCTACGACGACGAGCAGGCGCTCCAGGACGCGCTCGAGCGAGCGCCGTGGGAGACGATCGAGTTCGAGCTGTCGCCGGGCCGCGACGGCCGTTAGCCTCGCTGCGAGGCCCGGGGCGCCATTAGCATCCGCCGCCCGTGCACGACTGCCCCACGTGTGGACAGCCGACCCCGGCGGGCAACTACTGCGTCCGCTGCGGTGCGCCACAGGATCTCAGGCTGGGGCGCTCCCGGCAGCGGCGCCAGTTCGCGGCCGCGCCGCGGGAGCGTCGGAATGCCCCGTGGCTGGTGTCCACCCTGTTTCCGCAGCTGCCGAGGCATTCCGAGCGCCACTTTCACATCGCGCTCGCGGGCGGCGCCGCGCTGGTGATCGCGCTCGGCGTGCTGCGGCTGTTTGCGATCGCGCTGATCGGCGCGGCGCTGCTGATGCCGCTGCTGACCGCCCTGTACTTCTACGACGTCGACATCTACGAGGGCGAGCCGAGCTGGGCCTCGGCTTGGACGCTCGCGTGGGGCACGCTCGCGGGCGTGCTGGTCGGCATGCTCGCGAACGCGCTCGCGCCATCGGGGTCGGCTCTGATCGACAAGGCCAGCACCGCCCACCTGGTGGTGGGGGGCGTGCTGCTGCCGCTACTGGGCGTGGGCGCGGCGCTCGCCGGCCCGCTCGTGCTGCTGCGTGACCGGCGCTTCAACGAGACCCTCGATGGCGCCAGCTTCGGGGCCGTCACGGCCGCTGCGTTCGCAGCCGCGCAAGCGGTCGTGGTGGGGGGAGGGGTGCTGGGTAGCGGGCTCCGAGCAGCGGGCTCCGCGGCCCCCTGGGTCGCTCGCCTGGTGACGATCGCGATCGCCTCGCCGGTGCTGTCGATGACCGCTGTGGGCTCGGCGGGCGCCGCGCTCTGGCTGCGATACCGCGCGCCGGTGTCTGACCGTCGCGCGCTGGGGCTGCTCGGGGTCCCCGCGATCGCTGTCGGCCTGGCGGGAGCGCTGGTCGTGGCGGGGGCGGTCGCGGAGACGTTCACGGCGGCCGGCACCTGGCTTGCCTGGCTGATCGTGCTCGACCTGCTCGGCTTGGTGCTGCTTCGTCGCGCGGTCCACGTGGGGCTGCTCGAGGAAGCAAGCGAGGCCGATGTCGGCCCGCCGGTCAGATGCGCGAACTGCGGCGCGACGGGACCGTCGCACACCTTCTGCGCTAACTGCGGGGTCGCGCTGAAGGCGCTGCCGAAGGTCAGACGCGGCGGCTCGCCAGGGTTGCCCGCGCCGGCGCGCGGATCGTTCGCCGGCCGGCTCGAGGCGGAGCTCCGCGGGCGGCGCTCGGGGCGGCGGCGACTGATCGCGTACGGCTCCTCGCTGACGGCGGTCGTGGCGGTCGGGGGCGCGGTCGCCGCGCTCGCCGCGCCGCCGCCACGCCGACCGAGGTGCACGCGAGCACAGCAATGCGGCAGGCCACCGATCGAACCGCGACCCGCGTCCGGGTTCTTGGGATACCAGTCGTGGCACAGCCCCGCGCTCGGCTACTCGCTGCGGTTCGCGGCCGGCGACTGGACGATCGCCAGCGACACCTCGACCGAGGTGGTGCTCCAGGCACCCGACGGCCTCGGCCTGCTGACGGTCGATGCCGCGCGCGGGGCGGCGATCACGCCAGCCGCGCTGATCGGCCGGCAGCGCTCCTCGCTCCAAGGCCAGCTGCTGGGGCTCGTCCTGGATACCAACCAGGCGGATCAGCTGCTGGGAGCGGGGGTCGGCCTGGCGGCGGGCCCGGGCAGCGTCTACACCGCGACGATCGCCTCGCCCCAAGGGCCCGAGGCTCCGGTCTCGGTGGCGATCATGGCCGCCGGCGAGGGCAACCTGACGATCTCAGCGGTGGTCGTGGCCCCCGCTGAGAACCTCGACCAGAAGGGCACCGTGTTCGCGCGCGCCGACGATGTGATCAACTCGATCCGGTGGCCGGGTCGGTGAGCCGGGGCGTACGTGACCTGGTACGGGGGCGCGCGACGGCCGCGACCATGATCCTGTGCGTGCTGGCGTTCGCCACTGGCGCGCTCGCGGCGGGCGGCTCCTCGCATGCCGATCATCGCGCAAGCGCCGGGGGCGCCCCGATGCGGTTGCTCGGACAGGCGCCGCCGGCGCAACGAATCGAGCTCGCGCTGCTGCTGGCGTTCCCCGGAGAGCAGCAGCTGCGGGCGTCGCTCGCCGCGCTCGAGGACCCCGGCTCGCCTCATTTTCGCCAGCTCATCTCGCCCGGCTCGTTCGGGGCACGGTTCGGGATCTCGAGCGCGCGCCTACGGTCGCTTGCGCGATGGCTGACCCAGCGCGGGCTGCGGATCACCGCGAGCTATCCGCAGCGAACCGAGCTCGAGCTCAGCGGCAGCGTGCGGGCCGTGGAGCGGCTGCTCAGGATCCGGATCGCCACCTACGCAGACGGCCCGCGGCGCTACCACGCGCCGCTGGGCCGGCCGCGCGTTCCCCCCGCCCTGGCCGGCGCCGTCGACGGCGTCAGCGGCCTCGATACCCGGCCTCGCCTACGCCCTCACGACGTCCCGCTCGGGGGTCTCACCCCCAACGAGGCGGCGGTCGCATACGACCTCGCGCCGCTGCATGACGCCGGGCTCACCGGCCAAGGCGAGACGATCGACCTGATCTCTTTCTCCACCTACGACGCCGCCGATCCGTCAGCGTTCGCGAGCCACTTCGGGCTGTCGGGGCCGGTGGCGAGAGTGGTCCCGGTCGACGGCGGTGCGACCGACTCCTCGGGCCAGGCGGAGACCGACCTGGACCTCGAGATCATCCGGGCGATCGCGCCGTCCGCTCGGGTCGTGGTCTACGAGGTGCCGTCAACCTCATCGGGCTACACCGACGTGATCAACCGGATCGTCGCCGACCACAACGCCGGCATCGTGTCCTCCTCGTGGGGGCAGTGCGAGCTGGGCCTCGACCCAGGACAGCGGACCGGCGACAGCCGTGCCCTCACCGCCGCCGTCGCGAGCGGCCTATCGATGTTCGTCGCCGCCGGGGACTCCGGCGCCTACGACTGTCAACAGGACGACCTCACCGATCATCGCCTGAGCGTCGACTGGCCGGCCGCGAGCGCCGATGCGGTCGCGGTCGGCGGAACGCGCCTGTACCTGGACGCCGACTACTCCTACCTGACCGAGGCCGGGTGGGACGATCCACTGTCGGCCGTGGGGGGCGGCGGCGGCTTCTCGACCGGCGACCCGCGCCCGAGCTGGCAAACCGGGCCGGGGGTGACAGGCCCGTATTCCAATGGCCATCGCCAGCTGCCCGATGTCTCCGCCGACGCCGACCCCGGCACCCCCTGGCCCGTGTACACCGGCGGCCAGCTTCAGCACGTTGGCGGCACCAGCGCGGCCGCCCCGTTCTGGGCCGCGTCGATGCTGTTGATCGAGCAGTACGCCGCCCGTCAGCGGGTCGGGAGGCTGGGGTACGTCAACCCGATTCTCTACGCGCTGGCCGCCTCCCGCCAGCCCTACCCGCCCTTTCACGACGTCACCGTCGGCGGCAACCGCTTCTACCGAGCCACGGTCGGGTGGGACCCCGCGACCGGTCTCGGCTCACCCGACGTCTACAACCTCGCCCGCGACGTGGTGGGGTTCCTGCGGTCACATCACGCGCGGAGACGGTAGGGCGCGCTCGCGGGCCGGTCGGCCGGGGCACACGCGGCCCTCGCGGGGCACAGCGCCGCGGGTGCGCGCGGCCGCGCCGGGGCCGCGCCACGACCTGCGCGCCCGCCCCCCGACCTGCACGATCACCCAAATTGGAACCCTCGCCGGTGAAATGGGTGCTCGTGCATTGCATACGTGCACCGGAACCCATTTCGCTCCGCCGGCGGGCAGTTTGGGGGCTCGTGCACGCACTGGGGCACGACCCGCGCGCCCAGCCGCGACTCGCACGCGCCCGCGGGCCGACCGCCCCGTCAGGTGCTGGAGCTC
>JAFAZB010000148.1 GCA_019240015.1 Solirubrobacterales bacterium | reverse complement strand
ACCGCGACGCGGATGGGGCGAGCCGCGTCGTCGAGGCGGACGTGGTCGTGGTCGCCGGCGGTTCGCTCAACACGCCGCAGCTGTTGCTCCGCTCTGGGGTTCCCAATCAGATGATCGGGCGGACCCTCGGCCTGCACCCCGCGCAGTTCGTGTTCGGGCTGTTCGACGAGCCGCAGGACTGCCACATGGTGGCGCCGATCACGAGCCACTGCATGGACTTCGCGGCCGACGACGCCGGCGGGTTCGTGGTCGAGGCGGCGACGATCCAGGATCCGATCGGGTTCACGGTCAGCCTGTGCGATGAGAACGGCCCGATGTGGGGCGAGCCGCTGGTCCAGGCAGCGCGGCGCTATCGACACTGGGTCGGCCTGCTCAACATGAGCAACGACGAGAACAACGGCGGCGTCGCACTCGACGAGGATGGCAACGAGCACTTCACCAGCGACTTCCAGCCCGTCGAGCTCGATCGCATCAAGGCGGCGTTCGAGTTCTCGCGCCGGGTGCTCGAGGCGGCGGGAGCCACTCGGGTCCTCTGGTCCGGGCTCGCCACCACCCACATGCAGGGAAGCTGCAGGATGGGCGCCGACCCCGCCACGTCGGTGCTCGACAACCACGGTGAGTCCCACGAGGTCAAGCGGCTGTACGTTGGCGACAGCTCGGTGTTTCCCCGGACCTTGTCGGTCAACCCCTCGCTGACGATCATGGCGCTGGCGAGCCGACTCGCCGAGCACCTGGACGCAAACGCGAGCGGATATCTGCAGGGCGCCCGTGAGCTGGTCGCATGAGAGGGAGGCCATGACCGAGACGAACACGATCCGTCCACCCGAAGGCCTGTTCGCGGGCCCCCGCGGGGTAGAGGCGATCGCCGATTTGTTCGCGAACGTGTGGCAGCTCGGCTACGTGACGACCGATCTCGACCGAGCGGTCGAGACGATGGGCGAGCGCTTCGGGCTCGAGCACTGCCTGGAGCTGCCCACCGGCGGAGCCACCTTCCTGGTGGGCGATCAGCCGGCCGAGTGGGAGGCGCGGTTCGCGATGGGCGCCCGGGGTGGCCTGATCGTCGAGCTGATCGAGCCCATCGCGGGGGAGGTCGAGTTCTACCGCCGCTTCCTGCCCTCGGATGGATCGTTTGCCGTGCGGCTGCATCACTTCGCGACCTTCATCCCGCTCGGTGACGAGCACTGGGAGCGGCTGGGCGAGCTGCTCGAGCGCGCGGGTCTGCGCTTCGACTACACCGTCCTGATCCCAAATCGGGTCCGGGCGGGCTACATCGATACGAGCTCCGCGCTCGGACACTGGCTCGAGGTCTGCCAGCTCCAGCAAGAGGACACCGAGTTCTTCTCGGGCCTCGTGCGCGACAGCGCGTAGGCGCCAGCGGCGCGCTCCCCGCCCGCCCAAAGCCACCTGCACCGGCTGACAAGTACTGCTGCGCCGATTGGCTGGCGGGGTCGGGGAGCCCGCGTTAGATTCGCCCGCACCCAGGAGGGAGGAAGAGCAATGGTCTCATCGGATGTCGCGGGCGGTCTCGGAGCTGACCGCCGAACCCTGACCGTGCGGCGCCTGGGGCGCCGGACAGCTCGAGTGACGCGTCTCGCTGCACTGCTCCTGCTCGGCTGCGTGGTGCTGGCCGCGTGCGGGGGCAGCTCCAGCAGCTCGAGCTCCGCCTCGGGGACGACCGGCACGCACGGCGGCTCGATGACCGTGCTCCTCAACTCCGGCTACGAGGGCGCTTGGCCCACCGGGCTCGACCCGGCCACCAACACCAACGGCGCCGCCAACCAGGACTTGATGAACGCGATCTACGGGAACCTGTTCGAGCTCGGCCCCGGCGGCAAGATCGTCCCCGACCTGGCGAGCGGCTACACGATCTCCGACGGCGGCAAGACGGTCACGATCACGCTGCGTCCGGGGGTGAAGTTCACCGATGGGACGCCGTTCGACGCACAGGCGGTTGCGTTCAACATCAAGCGCGACCTGGCCTCGCCGTGCACCTGTAACCCCAAGGGCTCCGGCGCGCCGTTCGCCCCGAACCCGGTCACCGCATCCGGATCCAACGCCGTCCAACTGCATTTCCTGGCGCCGTACGCGGCCGCGATCCACGCGTTCATCGACGGCAACGTCAACTGGATCGCGTCGCCGACCGCGCTTCAGAAGCTGGGCGAGCAGCAGTTCAAGCTCGCCCCGGTGGGCGCCGGACCGTTCAAAGTGGCCAGCGACACGCTCAGCTCGCAGCTGGTGCTCAAGAAGAACCCCAACTACTGGGAGGCGGGCCATCCGCTGCTCAATCAGCTGACGTTCAAGTCGATCGGCGGCGATGAAGCCGCCTACGAGGCGATGCTCGCCGGCCAGGCCCAGGCCTATGTGGACATGTCCACCCCGCAGATCACCCAGCAGGCGAAGTCGCACTTCACCGTCACCCAGCAGCTCTCGACCTCGCCCTACGATCTGCAGCTCAACACCTCGATCCCGCCGTTCAACAACAAGCTGGCCCGCGAGGCGATCTACTACGCCACCGACTCGCAGGCGATCGCCTCCCACCTGTTCGCAGGCCAGTTCCCGATCACCCAGTCGTTCACCGGCCCCGGCGGGCTCTACTACGAGCCCAATGTGCCCGGCTATCTCACCTACGATCTGGCGAAAGCGAAGGCGCTGGTCAAGCAGCTGGGCGGGCTGACGATCAACCTGGACACGATCAACGTGCTGGTCGCCACCGAGACCACGGAGGCGCTCCAGAGCCAGTGGGCGCAAGCGGGGATCAAGGCCACGATTCACAGCTACGACCTGGCACCGCTGATCCAGCAGTTCCAATCCGGCAAGTGGCAGGCATTCGTGCAAACCGCGGGCTCCTGGGACCCGGCGACCGGCGTGGGGGTCTACTTCCGCTTCGGCGCCAAGTCGCCGTTCAGCGGCGTGCACGATCCCAAGCTCGACGCGCTGCTGCTGCAGGCGAGCGGGGCACTCAACGACAGCACTCGCGCCGGTCTCTACGCGCAGGCCGCGAGGTACATCTCCGACCAGGCCGACGGGCCGTTCATGTTCGGCTGGGCGCCGTCACAGGTCGCCGCCAAGGGCGTGTCGGGCCCGGGGCTGACGACGCCGCTGCCGGCGGTCGTCGTGAGCGCCAACGTGCTCTGGGAGGACGTATCAAACGGCGGCTAGCCGCGATGGCGTGCGAGTGAAGTGAGCAGCTCCGCACCCGCCGAGCTGCCAATCCCCGCCGGTGGTGGCCTCCTCCGAGGTCTCGAGCGGTTTGCCCGGGCGCCGCTGGCGCGGCTGATCGGACGGCGGCTGGCGGCGGCGATCGCGGTCCTCTGGGGAGTCACGCTGCTGACGTTCGTCGTCATGAACTCGCTCCCCGGCGACGCCGCGCAGGAGCTGCTCGGCGCCAACGCAACCCCCGCCGAGGTCCATCAGCTCGAGACCAAGCTGGGGCTCCAACGACCGTTCCTGAACCGCTACGGCGATTGGCTGCACGGCGTGGTGACGGGCCACTTCGGTCACTCGCTGTCGAGCGGGCAGAGCGTCGGCGGGATCCTCGGCCAGCGCCTGCCGGTGACCTTCGAGCTGATCGCGTACGCGTTCGTGATCTCGCTGGCGTTCTCGGTTCCGCTTGCGCTGCTCGCGGCGCGCTCCCCGAATGGCATCGCCGACCGGCTCAGCATGCTGCTCAGCATGGCGGGGCTGTCGATCGCCAACTACGTGCTCGCGCTGGTGCTGGTGTACGTGTTCGCGGTCAAGCTGGCGGTGTTGCCGGCGATCGGCTGGGTCCCGCCGGGGCAAAGCGTGCTCCAGAACATCCGCTCGTTGACGCTGCCCGCGGTGTCGATCGGCCTGCCGCTGCTTTGTTTCTACACGCGTCTGCTGCGCGCCGACCTGCTCGAGCAGATGCGAAGCCAGGACTACGTGCTGCTGGCGCGGGCAAAGGGAGTGGGGCCGTGGCGGGTCCTCGTTCGCCACGCGCTTCGCAATTCGCTGTTCGGGCTGATCACGGTGGTCGCGCTGAACCTGGGGGCGCTGCTCGGGGCGACTGTCATCATCGAGGAGATCTTCGCCTTGCCGGGGATGGGCCAGCAGCTGCTGCAGGCGATCAACAATCGCGACATCCCGGTGGTGGAGGGAACGGTGCTGGTGTTCGCGGGGATCGTGGTGCTTGCAAACCTGGTCGCGGACATCCTCTACGCGATGCTCGACCCGAGGGTCCGCTATGGCAGCGCGGCCGACTGAGTACGGCGTCCCAGGTGCACTCGGGCTCGGGATCGAGCCGGGCGCCGGGCGTTTCGGCTGGTGGCGAAGCTCGCTGTCGATCGCGCTGCCCGCCGTCCTGCTCGTGCTGATCTTCGGCGCCTGCTTCTTGTGGCCGCTGGTCGGCTCGGTGCCGCAACCGACCGGAGGCAACATCCTCGACTCGAACCTGCCGCTGTTCTCGCACGGCCATCTGCTGGGCACCGACCCGGTCGGCAACGACGAGCTCTCCAGGCTGCTGTACGGCGGTCGCTCCTCGCTGGAGATCGCACTGGCGGTCAACGGCATCGGCTTGCTGCTCGGCGGCCTGCTCGGCGCGCTGGCCGGTTACTTCGGCGGCTGGCGCGACTCGGTGATCATGCGAGTCCTCGACGTGTTGATCGCGTTCCCCTCGCTGGTACTGGCGCTCGCGATCGCGCAGGGCCTGGGGCCGAGCAAGATTCACGCGATCTGGGCGCTGTGCGCGTTCAGCGTGCCGGCGTTCGCGCGGATCGGGCGCGCCGCGACGCTCCAGGTCCGCGAGCGCACGTTCATGATCGCGGCGCGGTTCTCGGGCGCGGGTAGCGGACGGATCCTGGCGCGGCACGTCGCGCCCAACATCTTCCCCCAGCTGCTCACGTTCGCCCTGCTGGGGATGGGGATCACGGTGATCCTGGAAGGGGCGCTGAGCTTCCTGGGCCTGGGGATCCCGCCGCCGGCGCCGAGCTGGGGGAACATGATCGCCCAGGGTCAGGGCGTGCTGTCGGTCCAGCCGCGCTACGTGCTACTGCCGAGCGGCGCCCTGTTCATCACGGTGGTCTCGTTCAACCTGCTGGGCGAGGGGCTCCGCTCGCGCTGGAGCGGTCAGTGAGCGTCAACGGCGCCCCGTCGCTGCTCGAGGTCCGCGACCTGCGCGTGGATTTCAAGGCGCCGCGCGGCATCGTCCGCGCCGTCGATGGGCTGTGCTATTCGGTCCGCAAGGGCGAGACGGTCGCGGTGGTGGGGGAGTCGGGATCGGGTAAGACCGTCAGCTCGCGGGCGATCATGGGCTTACTGCCGCCCAGCGCGTCGGTCAGCGGCTCGGTCCGATTCGAAGGTCAGGAGCTGGTGGGTCTGCCGGAGCGCGCGATGCGTGTCCACCGGGGCACGGCGATCGCGATGGTGTTCCAGGATCCTGCGCGCACCCTGAACCCGACCATGAGGGTGGGAGCCCAGATCACCGAGGCGCTCCGCGCGCACGCGCAGCTGTCGCGGGCGCAAGCGTATGACCGGGCGATCGAGCTGATGCAGCTGGTTCGCCTGCCGGCTGCGGGAGAGCGCTTTCACCAGTACCCGCATCAGCTCTCGGGCGGGATGCGCCAGCGCGTGACGATCGCGATCGCGATCGCGGCAGACACCAAGCTGCTGATCGCCGACGAGGCGACCACTGCGCTCGACGTCACCACCCA
>JAFAZB010000506.1 GCA_019240015.1 Solirubrobacterales bacterium | reverse complement strand
CCTGGCGCTCCCCACCCCGTTCCTGGTAGGGCGCGTGAACTGCTACCTGATCGAGGACAGGCCGCTGACTCTGGTCGACACCGGGCCGAACTCGGGTAAGGCGCTGGACGAGCTCGCGAGCGCCCTGGCCGCGCACGGGCACTCGATCGCCGACCTGGAGTTGATCGTGATCACCCATCAGCACATGGATCACCTGGGACTGCTGGAGATCCTGGCGCGACGCTCCGGGGCGGAGGTGGCGGCGCTCGACCTGCTGGCGCCATACCTCGAGAACTTCAGCGTCAGCGCCGCTGCCGACGACGAGTTCGCCCATCGGGTGATGCTGGGGCACGGAGTCCCGCCCGACCTGGCGACGGCGCTCGGAAGCGTCGGCGCCGCATTCAGGGCGTTTGGGTCGAGCGGGACTGTGACGCGTCCGCTGCGCGATGGCGATGAGCTCGTCCTGCGCGACCGTTCCCTGCGCGCGCACCACCGCCCTGGTCACAGCCCGTCGGACACCGTGTTCTGGGACGAACAGCGGGCGATGCTGATCGGTGGCGATCATCTGCTGGCGCGGATCTCGTCCAACCCACTGATCTCGCGTCCGCTCTCCCCCACCGCCGACGACGGCCCTCGACCACAGGCGCTGGTCGACTACATCGACTCGCTGAGGGCCACGCGCGAGCTCGCCGTGGATCTCGTGCTGCCGGGTCACGGCGAGCCGATCTCCGACCACGTGTCGCTGATCGACGAGCGCTTCCGGATGCACGACCGACGCGCGCGCAAGCTGTTGCGGATGCTGTCCGACGGACCACAGACCGCGTATGAGTTGGCGCTCCAGATGTGGGGCAACGTCGCCGTCACACAGGCGTTCCTGACGATCTCCGAAGTGCTCGGGCACCTCGACCTGCTGGTACGCGACGGGCTCGTCGATGAGCATCGCGAAGCCGAGCTGACACGGTTTCGAGCCACCGGCGCAGACGCGGGCTAGCTGGGGCGCCGGACCGGTCGGCCGTCCGGCATTGCCAAGGAATCAGTAGATCGCCGTACAGATCGTGGGGCAATCCCCTGATCGCGGGGCGGGGGATCCCGCCGATAGCGATCTTGATGGCCAGTGGCTCGAAACCTCGGGGCGGCGCCGCCGCGCCGGTCCACGGGCTGCCGGCTGCGTCGGCCGGCGTCCCCGAGCACCAGGGTCTGCTCGAACGGGTGCCGGCGATCCTGTATGTGGCGGAAGCCGGCCCCGCCGGCCGCTGGCTGTACGTGAGCCCGCAGATCGAGGCGATCCTGGGCTTCTCACCCGAGCAGTGGTGCGCTGACCCCTACCTCTGGGCCAG
This sequence comes from Solirubrobacterales bacterium, assembly GCA_019240015.1. Taxonomy (GTDB): domain Bacteria; phylum Actinomycetota; class Thermoleophilia; order Solirubrobacterales; family Solirubrobacteraceae; genus Palsa-465. Next base: position 7,645 of record JAFAZB010000506.1, on the reverse strand, counting down.
GCAGCTGCACCCCGATGACCGCGAATCGGTGCTCGCGACAGAGACCGAGGAGGCGTCCTCGAAGCACCAATCGAACGCCTCCGAGTACCGGTTGCGACACCGCGAGGGACACGTGGTGTGGGTCCGGGACAACGCCCTGCTACTGCGCGACGGCGAAGGTCACAGGCACTGGCACGGGGTCCTGTCCGACATCACCGAGCACAAGCGTGCGGAGGCGGAGCTCGAACGGCGTGCGGCCCAGCAGGCGGCGGTGGCAAGGCTCGGCGAGCATGCGCTGGAGGGAGCCACGATGTCGCAGCTGATGCAGGAGGTGGTGAGCTCCGCCGCGCAGCTGGTAGGCGCCGGGGTCGCGGTGGTCACCGAGCTGCTGCCGGGACACGGGTCTTTGCTCGTACGGGCCGGACACGGCTTGCGACCCGGGTCGGCGGGCAAGGTGACAGTCCCGGGCGGCAACCTCTCGCAGTCGGGATACACGCTCAGCACGGGCGGGCCGGTAGTGGTTGCCGATTGGGATCTCGAGGATCGGTTCGAACCCTCCCCAGCGATGCGGGAGCGGAGAGTCCGGAGCGGTCTCACGGTGGTGATCGAGGGGCGCAAGGGGCCGTTCGGCGTGCTGGGGGTTCATTCGCGAGCCGCGCGCAGCTACGAGGCAGGCGACGTGGACTTCGTGCAAGCGCTGGCCAACGTGCTCGGAGACGCGTTCGAGCGTCAAGCGGCGGAGGACGACGTTCGCCACCGCGCGCTGCACGATCCGCTGACCGGGCTGCCCAACAAGGTGCTGTTCATGGACCGGCTCGAGCAGGCGCTGGCCCGGTTGCGCCGTCGCCGCTCGTTGGCCGCGATTCTGTTCCTCGACCTCGACCGGTTCAAGCTGGTCAACGACAGCCTGGGCCATCAGAAGGGCGACCAGCTGCTCGCCGCGGCCGCCCCGCGAATCAAGCAAGCACTTCGCGCGAGCGACACGGTGGCGCGGTTCGGAGGCGACGAGTTCGGGATCCTGCTCGACGACATCTCCGGCGAGCACGATGCGGTCGAGATGGCCGAGCGGATCGCGGCGGTGTTCACGCGGCCGTTCGTGCTCGCGGGCACCGAGTATTTCATGACTACCAGCGTGGGGATCGTGCTCGCCCAGGGTGGCGAGCTCGCCGAGGACCTGATTCGCGACGCCGACGCGGCGATGTACCGAGCCAAGGAGCGAGGCCGCGCCCGCTATGAGCTGTTCGACGAGCTGATGCGGGGACGGGCAATGTCGCGACTGAGGGTCGAGAACGACTTGCGACGCGCGCTCGAGCGAGACGAGTTGCTGCTCAACTACCAGCCCGTGGTCTCGCTGCGCGACCACTCGATCGTGGGGGTGGAGGCGCTGCTGCGCTGGCAGCACCCCGAGCGGGGTCTGGTGCCGCCGGGCGATTTCATCCCGGTCGCCGAGGAGAACGGGTTGATCGAGCCGATCGGCCGTTGGGTGCTGGACCGCGCCTGCCGGCAAGCGGCGCAGTGGTATCACGCGCGGCCAGACGCCGCCCCGCTCGAGATGTCCGTGAACCTGTCGGCGGTGCAGGTCAAGCACCGCGGGCTCGCCAACGCCGTCCAGGCGGCGCTCGAGGCAACCGGGCTCGATCCCGCATGCCTCACGCTCGAGATCACCGAGAGCGTGCTGCTCGAGGACGCCGACGGTCTCGGCGGAGCGCTCGCAGGGCTGAAGGCGCTGGGCGTTCAGCTCGTGCTCGACGACTTCGGCACCGGCTACAGCTCGCTCGCTTACCTGACCCGCTTGCCGCTCGACGCGCTGAAGGTAGATCGGTCGTTCGTCGACGGCGTCGGCACCGAGCCTCGCGACACGGCGATCACCGAGGCGATCGTGGCGATGTCCCACGCGTTGTCGCTACAGGTGGTCGGCGAAGGTGCCGAGACCGCGCTCCAGATCGCCGAGCTGTCCCGGCTCGGATGCGATCTCGCGCAGGGGTTCTACTTCGCCCGGCCGGTGCCCCCCGAGCAGATCACGCGGATGCTCGAGAGCGGACCCACGTGGCTGGCGGCGGCTCGCTGACGCGCTCCTGAGGCGAGTTCGAGCTCACGGATAAGCCGAGCCCCCGGGTCGCAGCGGCGAGACGGTCGCGGTCCGGCACTCATAAGCGCCTTGGGGGATCGCGACCCGCAACGTCGCGGTGTCGTTGGGCGGGATGATCTGTAGCGCGTAGGCGGTGGCACAGCTCGAGCCCGGGGCGAAACCGTGGGTGACGCCGATCCGGAACGAAGCCCGCCGCCCGGGCGCGAGAATCAGCGAGGCGACCGGCGCGGTGCCGAAGAAGTCGTTGGTGGTGCGTCGCGCGTCGGTGGGCAGCGGCGCGCCAGAGCGATCGAGGAACAGCACGCCGGGGAAGCCGATCGTGTGACAGATGCGAGGGCCCACGTTGCGCAGCGCGAAGCCGACCTCTCCGTGACCGGTGGCCCCCTGTTGACCGAGGAACGAGGCCCGCAGCCCCGACGCGCGGCAAGGGGCCAGCCCGGCGGGAGCTACGTTGCTGGTCGACGGCGTGCTCGACGCGGTGCTGGAGGCGCTGGACGCGGCGGACGAGCTCGCGGAGCTCGACGGCGGCTGGGTGGGGCTGGCGCTGGGCTTGCCCGAACCCCCACAGGCCCCCAGCACGAGCGCGGCGGCAGCGACCACGGCCGCGGCGCCGGCTTGGCCGTGGCGCGCGGTCCGCATGGAGGGGGTTTCGCTCATCCGGGGCCTGGATCCTCTTTCCGTAGGCGGTGCCAGCGCAACCAGCATGTCACCATCGGGGCGTGCGCCCGCCGCCGGGTACCGAGCCCCAGCCGCGACCCCGCCGCCGGGTCGACTGGGAGCTGATCACTTGTGGGATGCGGGGGCACGCCCTGTATGGCACCGACGCGGCCGAGCTGCGCCCGCAGGACGCCGCGCTGGCGCGTGAGGAGGGCGAGGTGCGCTGGTACCGCTGCCTGCGTTGCGACAGCTGGCTAGCCCTTGACCGGCCGCGCGCGCCCAGTTCACCCCATCCGCCCGACCGTGCTGAGATCGTGGTGCCGACGCGCGGAAAGGCGCTCCGTGACAAGGCCGTACTTCGCCTGATCGCCGCCGACCGCGCGTTTCACTTCCTGATCCTCGTCGCACTGGGGGTCGCGGTGCTGGTGTTTGCCGCCGACCGCCAGAGCCTGCGCGGCCCCTTCTACCGGGTGATGGCGGCGCTTCAAGGCGGAGTCGCGGGCGGACCGGTGCAGAGCTCGGGCCACGTCGGGATCGCCCGCGAGCTCGACAAGCTGTTCTCGTTGCGCGGTGGGACGCTGCGTGAAGTGGGCATCGCGCTGCTGGCGTTCGGAGCGCTCGAGGGCCTCGAGGCGATCGGCCTGTGGTTCACCAAGCGCTGGGCGGAGTACCTCACGTTCCTCGCCACTTCGCTGCTGCTGCCGCTGGAGGTGTACGAGATCATCCACCGCGGATCGGTGCTCAAGGTGCTGGGCTTCATCATCAACCTCGTGATCGTGATCTACCTGCTGTTGGCCAAGCGACTGTTCGGGCTGCGCGGCGGGGGCGCGGCGGAGCAGGCAGAGCGGGATCGCGACACCGGGTGGGAGGCGATCGATCTGGCCACGCCGCCGATCCCCCAACCAGCCGTGGGTGAGGCGGCCCCTGGTGTCGGGTGAGACGACGACCGGCGGCGACCCCCAGCTGGAGCGCGAGCTTCATCGCGTCGGCGCCGAGCTCGCAGCAGCGTTCCCCTCCACCGCGCGCCACCCCCTGAGAAAGCTCGATTCGCGGGCCATGCAGCTGGCCTCTAGCGACCGGGAGCTGCGAGCGGCGCTGTTCCGGTTTGTCGACGTGGTGCCGGCCTGCCGCTCGCTGGAGGACCTGGCGCGGCACCTCACCGGGTTTCTCGAGGAGCTCCCGGACGCTCCCGCTCCGATCGCCGCCGCGATGCGGATCGCCCACACCAGGGCGGGACGCGCGGCGCTTGGGGCCGCGGCGGCGGGCGGGGTCAGGCACATGGCGCACCGGTTCATCGTCGGGGAGAACCCCAAGGCGGCGCTGACGGTGTTGCGCGGGCTCTGGGAGGAAGGTGTCGCGAGCTCGGTCGACCTGCTTGGGGAGGCCACCGTCACCCGCGAGCAAGCCGAGCGCTACGCGCAGCGTTGCGGCCAGGCGCTCGAGCAGCTCGCGCAGGCCGCGCGCGGCTGGCCGAGCAGGCCGATCCTGGAGTCCGACTCGAGCGGTCCCCTCCCCCGCGCCAACGTCTCGGTGAAGATCTCGGCGCTGACCCCGCTGCTTCGCCCCGACGCCCCGGAGCTGGGGCGCGAGGACGCCGCGGGGCGGCTCCGCCCGCTGCTGCGCCAGGCTGCCGCGCTGGGGGCGCACATCCACATCGACATGGAGTCGCTCGATTCCCGTGAAGCGGTGCTCGACCTGACGCTCGAGCTGCTGGCCGAGCCCGAATTCGCGCATGGTCCTTCGGCGGGCCTGGTGCTCCAGGCCTACCTGCGTGATTCGCCCGAGCAGCTGGGCAAGATCATCGATTGGGTGCGGAGCGCGCGGCGGACCCCGCCTCTGCAGGTGCGGCTGGTGAAGGGCGCCTACTGGGATCACGAGCTGATCCAAGCCCGCCAGCATGGCTGGCCGACGCCGGTGTTCGAAGTCAAAGCCGACTGCGATCGCAACTTCGAGAGCCTGACCCGTACGCTGCTCGCCGCCCGTCCCTCGCTCCGGGTGGCGATCGCCTCGCACAACCTGCGCTCGGTGGCCCACGCGATTGCCGCCAACCGCCTCGCCGGCGGGGAGGATCGCGACCTCGAGCTGCAGGTGCTACGCGGCCTTGGAGACGAGCTCCAGGACGCGCTGGCAGCGCGCGGCTTCCGAGTGCGCACCTATTGTCCGGTCGGAGATCTGGTGGCTGGAATGGCGTACCTGGTACGCCGGCTGCTCGAGAACACCAGCAACGAGTCGTTCCTGCACGAGCAGGCCAGCGGGACGCCGCTCGAGCAGCTGTTGGCGGCGCCGTAGATCGCTTGGCGTCAGCGGCCGCGGCGGCCGGCGTAGGCGCCGAGCAGCCGCGCTGCGCGGCGCGGGCTCAGCCGCGCACGGGCCGCAGACCGGTACCAGCGCAGATCGCACCACCAGTCGCGAGCCAGTTCTCGCGCCCCGTATGGCGCCAGCTCGAGGAACGAGCCATAAGCGGCAGCTTCGCGGCGGGCCCGGCGGAAGATCGCGGTGAGGGGATCGTGGGTGTGGTCGTGGCGGGTCGCGAGCGACGGGTCGATCACGCACAGGTAGCCGCGCCGTAGCCAGTACCAGGCCCATTCCTTGTCCTCGCAGCCCGGAAGATCGTCGCGGAACGGACGCCGGCGCCACAGGCTGGCCCGGAACGCACCGGCGGCGTTGGAATACCCCCACTCCGGCCTGCGACGCGCAAGCGCCGCGTCCTGCACGACCCGTTCGGTCAGGATCGCCCCCTCCGGGTCGTAGCGATCCCCGCTGGCGCACGCCACTCGCCGGTCGCCGAACGGCTCCAGCAGCCGGGCGATCCATCCCTCGTCGGGGGGCAAGGCGTGTCCGGAGAGCGCCACCAGCAGCTCGCCGGCGGCGTTGGCGGCGCCGAGGTTCAGCGCCCTTCCAAACGAGAACCTTCCTGGCGCCAGCTCCAGCACGCGCGCGCCGTGCGCGGCGGCGAGCTCGCCGGTTCCGTCCCGCGAGCCGCAGTCGACCACGATCACCTCGAGCGCGCGCTCTCCCGGCTGCTGAGCGTGGAGCAGCTCGAGGCAGCTGACGATCGTCGTCGCCTCGTCCCGGACCCGGATGATCACGCTGACCTCCTCGCCGCGATTGGCGCACACTGGCCGGCGAGCCTACAACTGTCCGGGCCCGTGGCGGCGTAACGTCTGCGCCTTGCCCTCGACGCCTCCACCGTTCGCGAACGAGCCGGTACTGGAGCTGCGCCGGGCGGCGGTTCGCGATCGGCTGGCGGAGGCACTGGCGGCGCTCGACCGCCGGCTGCCGCTGCACGTACCGGTCACGGTCGGCGCCGAGGTGCGCAGCGGCGACGAGCTGTCCTCGACCGACCCCGGCAAGCCGACCCGGTTAGTGGCGGAAGTGGCGCGGGCGGGCGAGGCCGAGGTGGCGAGCGCGGTCGCCACCGCACGCGAGGGATTTCACACCTGGCGCGGCCGAAACGCCGCGAGCCGCGCCCAAGCGCTGATCGGCGCCGCGCGATGGATGCGCGAGCGGCGCCTGGAGCTGGCCGCGCTCGAGGTCCGCGAGTGTGCAAAGCCATGGGCCGAAGCGGACGCCGACGTGTGTGAGGCGATCGACTTCCTCGAGTACTACGCGCGCCAGGCGATCGAGCTCGACGCGGGCCGTGCGCTGCTGCAGGTCCCGGGCGAACGCAACGAGCTGCGCTACGTGGCGCGCGGCGTGGTCGCAGTGATCTCGCCCTGGAACTTCCCGCTGGCGATTCCCTGCGGGATGGCCGCGGCCGCACTGGCGACCGGCAACGCAGTAGTGCTCAAGCCCGCCGAGCAGGCCCCTGCGTGCGGACAGCGATTGCTCGAGGCGCTGCGCGCGGGTGGCGTGCCGCCCGGAGCGCTGTCGTTGCTTGCGGGCGAAGGCGAGGTCGGTGCGGCACTCGTGCGCCACCCCGGGATCGACGCGATCGCATTCACCGGCTCGCTGCCGGTGGGGCTCGAGATCATGCGCGCCGCCGCCGAGCTGGCGCCAGGACAGCGTCAGCTCAAGCGGGTGATCGCCGAGTTGGGCGGCAAGAACTGCGTGATCGTCGACGCCGACGCCGACCTCGACGAGGCGGTACCTGCGATCGTTGGCTCGGCGTTCGATTACGCGGGCCAGAAATGCTCCGCCGCAGCGCGGGTGCTGGCTCACGAGGCGATCGCGGACCAGTTGCTCGAGCGCCTGGCAGGAGCGGTACGCGTGCTCGTCGTCGGGCAGGCCGAGCGACTCGGCACGGCGGTTCCGCCACTGATCGAGCGCTCGGCGCAAGAGCGGGTCAGCCGCTATGCGGAGCGCGCGGCCCGGGACGGCCGGATCGTCGCCGGCGGCGCCCCGGTGCCCGGCGAAGGCTGGTTCTGCTCCCCGGTGCTGGTGACTGATCTCCCGGCCGACTCGCCGATCCTGGACCAGGAGATCTTCGGCCCCTTGCTCGCCGTCGACCGCGTCCGCGACGTCGAGCACGCCTGTGATCTGGTCGACGAGCTCCAATACGCGCTGACCGGCGGCCTGTTCGCCAGGGACCCGACCACGGTCCGCTACGTACGGGAGCGCACCCCGGTCGGAAACCTGTACGTGAACCGCGGGATCACCGGCGCGATGGTTGCCCGTCAGCCGTTCGGCGGAAATCGCCTCTCGGGGACCGGGACCAAAGCCGGAGGCCCCGACTACCTGCTGCAGTTCGTGGAGCCACGGGCGGTGACCGAGAACACGATGCGCCACGGTCTGGTCGTGTAATCGGCTCACCAGCCCTTGATTTCTTCCCGATCCGGGCCGATCATCCGTGGTAGACGTGATCGTGCGTTCAGCAGACGCCTGGAAGCTCGTGCTAGCGATCGCGCTCGGGGCCGGGATCCTGCTCAGCGCGTCCGCTCACGCGCCTCGCCGCGCCATCTCCGGCGCCGAGCTGCGCCG
>JAFAZB010000367.1 GCA_019240015.1 Solirubrobacterales bacterium | reverse complement strand
ACGAGCACGGCATCTATGTCGACGTCGCCAACAACACGCGGATCGAGTGGAACTTGATCTATGACAACGCCGATCGCGGGATCCAGCTCTACCCGGACGCTCAGGACACCACGATCGACCACAACGTGATCGACGGCAACGGCGAGGGCTTGCTGTTCTCAGGCGACGGCGGCTTCGCCTCTAGCAACGCGAACGTGTACGCGAACCTGATCACGAACTCACGGATCCGTCACGACGCCGAGTCGTGGTATCCGCAAGGTAATCCGGTCGGCACCGACAACCTGCTGCGCGGCAACTGCATCTGGGGTGGCCGCGAAGGTACGATCGACACCTCGGGTGGGGGCTTTGCGCCGCGGGGCAACGTGATCGCCAATCCACTGTACGTCGATCCCGCTCGCCACGATTACCGCCTGCGGTCAACCAGCCCCTGTCTGGGGCTGACGGGCGACATCGCGGCCGAGGTCGACGGCCCCACGGCGACGGCGGCCTCCACGCACAGCTCGCATCGTCGGCCTCGGGGACGGTCCGCGGTCGCCAGCCGGAATGGGTCCAGGAAAGCCCACCGCGCCAGGCGCCCGCGCCGTCCTCACGGCTCCCGCTGAGCGCGCCGAGCCGGCCCGTCTCGGGCCTGCGCGATCGCGAGGCGTAGTGGCAAGCGGGGCCGACGGTGCCGTCAGGCCGGTAGATTCCGATGGGGGCCATGCCACCACGCCAGGAGTCCTCGGCGGCCGGCAGCGCCTCGCACCGTGTCACGGACCCGTCGTCGAACTTGCTCGGTCTGGATCGTCATGGCCATCGCCGTGATCGTCTCCGCGTGCGCTACCTCGGGCGTGACGTGCAACAGATTCGCGGCGCCAAACGGCTCAGATCACGGTAAGGGGACCGCTCGATCGCCGTTCCGCACCCCCCAGAAGCTGGTGGACTCACTGTCGCCGGGGATGACGGGATGCCTCGCCAGCGGCACCTACGTCGGGGATCTGCGAGTCAACCACGGGGGCTCGGCGCAGGCACCGATTACCCTGACCGGCGCGCCCGGCGCGGATGCGACGGTAGTGGGGCGGATCTGGCTTACCGATGGTGCGAACTACGTGCAGGTCACTTACCTGCACCTGGATGGCCGTAATGATGCGAATTTGCCGAGTCCGCTGGTCGACGCCACCGGCGACCGATTCGTCGGCGACGATGTGACCAATGATCACACCGCGATCTGCTTCGAGCTCGGGTCGGCGGGAGGTTACGGCCAAGCCCGAGACACGCTACTGGCAGACAACCGCATTCACAGCTGTGGGGTGATGCCCCCCACCAACCACCAACACGGGATCTACGTGGGTAACTCGGTTGGCGCTCGCATCGTCGACAACATTATCTATGACAACGCTGACCGTGGAATTCAGCTTTATTGGAACGCGCAACAGACCACGATCGCCGGTAACATCATCGACCGGAATGGGGAAGGGATCATCCTCGCCGGCAACTCGCAGACAGCGTCGAGCAACAACTTGATCACCCACAACATCATCACCAACTCGCGGGTCCGGGCGGACGTCGAGTCGTCCTGGTCCTCTGATGGGATGAAGGGCAGCGGCAACCTCGTCGAGGACAACTGCACCTTTGGCGGACGGATGACGATCGACTCCAGCGCGGGCGGATTCGAGGCTCGCGACAACATCGATGCCGATCCTGGCTACGTGGACCCGGAAAAGGGCGATTACAGCCTGCGAGCGTCCAGCCCATGTGCGACGCTGCTCGCGACCACGAGCACGGCCGGTTCCTGATGAGCGAGCAGGCTCAGCCCGTGGTCGGCAGCGAGCCCGGTCGACGCGAGATCGTCGCCGCAGCGCAACGGGCCCCCAGCAACGCGGGCTTCTTCTCGAGCGCGAAGCGCATGACGCTGCCGCTGGGGCCGGCGAGCGACCCCGACGGGGTCCGTGGCTACCCGATCGATTTTCGCGTCAAGGCGCAATCGGCGCCTTGGCCGCCAGCCGGCTTCTCCTCGCCCTCCGACGACTATGTCAACGTCGCCCAGTACGGGTTGGGATGCTACGAGCGCTGGCTGGCGGACGAGGGAGAGGCGTGGTTGCAAGCGGCGCTCGACGTCGGTCAGTTCCTGGTCGCCAGTCAAGAGCCCGATGGATCGTGGCTGATGCGCCAGCCCTTCAGGCACACGATGCCCTTGAAGGCGCCCTGGCGATGCGGGATGGCGCAGGGGGAAGGCGCGAGCTTGCTGGTCAGGCTGTATCTCGAGTCTGGCCAGGAGACGTTTGCCGAGACGGCGCGGAGAGCGCTGGCGCCGCTGTCGCGTCCCAGCGATCAGGGTGGCACCTGCGCGTGGCTGGACGGCGCTCCCTGGCCGGAGGAGTATCCGACCAGCCCGGCATCGTTCGTCTTGAACGGGGCGATCTTCGCGTGGTGGGGGATGCGCGACGTAGGGGTCGGGCTTGGCGACCGGGATGCGAGCGACGCGTTCGAGCTCGGCGTCGACACGCTGGCCGCCAACCTCCACCGGTTCGACACGGGTTGGTGGACCCTCTACGGCCTGTATCCCCATCCGATCCCGATGGTCGCGAGCTCCTTCTACCACGTGCTCCACATCACGCAGCTCGAGGCGATGCACAAGCTCGCCCCGCGCCAGGAGCTCGAGTCCGTCCGCGAGCGATGGATCGGCTATCTCGACTCCGCGCCGCTTCGCTGGCGAGCGTTCGCCGCGAAGGTGCTATTTCGGCTGATCGTGCCCCGAAATCGCTTGCTCGGAGAGCGGCTGCCCTGGATCCGCTCCTGAGGCAATCTCTCCGTCTTCAGAGCCCGGCCTGCGGCAGAAGAAGATCGTTTCCTCGGTGTCCAGCCCGAGCTCGCCCGCGAGCGCCGGCGCCATCTCCTTGGCGAACTCCGAGACGGTGACCTCGAAGCCGGCCTGGGCCAGCCGCGAGCGGTAGTCGCGCCCGTAGAGGCGCATAAAGACCTCCTCGTAGCGCCCCGAATCATCCTCCGCAAGCGCCGGCTCCGGGCGCTCGACCGTGCGCTCGAGCGAGGGGTCGATCGCACTCTGCACCAGCGCCCAGCCGCCGGGCTTGAGTATCCGCCGCAGCTCGGTCATCGCCCGGCGGTCGTCGTCGATGTGTTGCAAGACGTGGTTGCAGATCACCCCGTCGAAGGTCTGATCGGCGTAGTGCGCATTTCTCAGGTCAAGTCGCTCCATCGCCAGTGTCGAGTCATAGTCGGCCGAGAGATAGTCAACATTAGGCAGCGTTCGTAAAGGAGACTCAAGGCACACCTCCGGCGCGATGTGAAGGATGCTGACCGGGCCGAGGAGGGCATCGCTGCGTTCGGTGAGGTACAGCCAGTCAACCCGGTGCCGACCAAGCGAACCACAGCGGGGACACATCAGCGCGCGATGACCGCCCACTCCGATGTAGGTCCGGAAACGGCGAAAGCGGGTGCCACAGCAGTTGCACCTGACATTGCTTCCCCTGTACAGGCGCCAGGTGACGCGGTTGTACAACGCACGCACCTGTCCCCGGTGGGCATGCGACACCAACCGTCTGAGGAGCCGCTGTCTCACGAGCGAACAAATTCTAGTTAGCCGTCGGTCGGACCGACGGGCGGCGTCTTGCTAGCGTGGCCGGCGGTGCCAGAGCTGACCCTCGCGCTGATCTACCACGATGTCGTCGCGCGCCACGAGCGTGACACAGCCGGCTTTCCCGGCCCGGTCGCGGGGGTGTACAAGCTCGAGCCGGACCGGTTCTCCGCGCATCTGGACGCGCTGGCCGCCAGCGGGATCGAGATCGGACTCTATGGCGATGGCTCGCGCGCGATGCTGACGTTCGACGACGGCGGGGCGAGCGCCCTTTGGGTCGCCGGCGAGCTCGAGCGTCACGGCTGGCGGGGCGTGTTCTTCGTCGTCACCGGCCGGCTTGGTACGCCAGGGTTCATCGACGCCGACGGCGTCAGGGAACTGCGCTCCCGCGGGCACGAGGTCGGCAGCCACTCCAATACGCATCCGGCGTACATGGCGCGAATGGAGCCCGACGAGCTCGCCGATGAGTGGGTCACGAGTCGTGAGCGGCTCGCTGAGATCCTCGGTTCGCCCCCGCGTGGCGCCGCGGTGCCGGGGGGTTCGGTCTCGGAGCATGTGGTCGAACAGGCCGTCCGCGCGGGCTATGAACAGATCTACACCTCTACGCCTCGGGCCCGCGTCCGCCGCGTGGGGGCCAGCACGGTGATCGGCCGCTACACGATCTGGGCGGCTGACCCGCCCCAGCTCGCGGCCGCGTTCGCCCGCGGTGCGCGCCTGCCGCGGGCCCGACGGCTCGTCGCCTGGGAGCTCAAGAGCGCGGCCAAGCGCATCAGCCCGCGGGTCTATGAGGCGGCGCGGGCCGCGCGCGCGCGGCGATAGGCATTGGCGCGCAAGAACGCCGCCAGCCGGGTGATCTGAGATTCGAGCGTGAGCTCCTGCGCGCGCGCCAGCCCGGCGCGCGCCAGCTGGGTTCGCAGGTCGGGTTCGGTCGCGAGCCTTCGGAGCGCGTCGGCGGCGGCTCGCGGATCGCCGGGGGCGATCAGCAGCGCCGCGTCGCCGGCGGCGGCCGCGACCCCCCCGACGTCCGTGGCCACGACCGGCAAGCCGGTCGCGAACGCCTCGATGATCACCTGAGGAAAGCCTTCGGTCCAGGAAACGTGGAGCATCGCGTGACTGTTGCGGTACAGCTCGAACAGCTCGTCTCCCATCGTCACGTAGCCGAGCAGCTCTGCGCGCTCCGCGACGCCGAGCTGCTCCAGGCGCCGGGCGAGCGCCGGCGCGAGGTCGCCCTCGCCGCAGATCAGCAGCCGCCAGCGTCGGTCCTCCGCCACCAGCAGGGCGAGTACGTCGGCGAGCAGCAGCGGGTTCTTCTCCTGCTCCAGCCGCCCGACGCTGAGGACCCGCAACTCCGTGCTGTAGTCGCGCTGATCCGGGGCCGGCCGGACCGCTTCGGCGGGCACCAGCGAGACCGTCAGGTTCA
>JAFAZB010000302.1 GCA_019240015.1 Solirubrobacterales bacterium | reverse complement strand
CGCCTGGCCAAGCGCGACCGCGCCGGTGAACTGGGTCGCGGTCAGCCAGTGGTAGGTATGGACCGCGTCGCTCTGCATCAGCGGCACGATCACGAACCCGCCGCCGAACGACAGCGCGCCCACCTTCAGGGCGACCCAGCTGAGCGCAGCCAGCCCACCGCTCCCCGCGCCCGCTGCGGCCGCCAAGCCCAGCAGCGCCGGCGCGCCGTGACCGTGCAGCGCGGCCCGCGCGGTTCGCCGCAACGCCAGCTCGAAGGCGCCGAGACACACCAGCACCAGCGCCAGGTAGGCGCCGAAGAAGGCGGCCGCGCCCGCCCCCAGCGCGACGTACACGAGCCACCGCGCCCGCCGCCCGGGCGACGCGGTCTCGCCCGCGGCGGCCCTCCAGCTCGGCCCGAGCAGGTTCAGCGCCGCCCGCACGGCGACGGCGGCGACCGCCGCTCCGGCGCCGGCGGTGGCGCCGCGGACCCAGGCGGGCGGGAGGTGGGCGAGGAACAGCGCCGACAGCGCGATCATCGCCACGACCGCGGGGGTGATGAAGCACAGCCCGCCGAGCAGCGCCCCGGCGGGGCCTGCCAGCCTGCGCGCACAGAAGATCGCGAGCTGGGTCGACGCGGGACCGGGGAGCAGGTTGCAGGCGGCGATCGCGTCCTCGAGCTCCCGGCCGTCGATCCAGCCCCGCCGCTCGACCACCAGGCGCCGCAGCAGCGCGATGTGCGCCGGTGGCCCGCCGACGCCGGTCACCCCGATCCTCGCCCACTCGAGCGCCACGGTCCGCAAGGGCACCCGCCCCGCGAATCGCATCAGCGATCGAGGGCCCGGGCGCGCAAGCGATCAGGAGCCGGTGAACTTCGGCGGACGCTTGTGCATGAACGCGAGCACGCCCTCGGCGAAGTCCGCGGACTCCGCCCGCTCCTGCTGGAGCACCGCCTCGAGGTCGAGCAGCTCGTCGAAGCCTGCGTACAGGCGGTCGTTGAGGGTGCGCTTGATCGCGGCGTAGGAGCCGGGCGGTCCGGAGGCCAGACGCGCCGCCAGCGCTGAGGTCGCCGGCTCGAGCTCGGCGTCGGGGACGACCTGGTTGACCAGCCCCCAGGCGAGCGCTCGCGTCGCTTCGATCCGCTCACCCAGATAGGCCATCTCGAACGCGCGGGCGTGGCCGACCCGCGCCGGCAAGCTGAGCGAAGCGCCGCCGTCGAGCCCCAGGCCGATGTTCACGAACGCCAGCAGGAAGTACGCCGACTCGGCGGCCACGATCAGGTCCGCCGCCAGCGCGAGCGAGCAGCCGATCCCGGCCGCGGGCCCGTTGACGGCCGCGATCACCGGCTTGGGCACGGTGCGCACGCGCAGCAGCAAGGGGTTGAAGACCCCCCTCAGCCGCGTCAGCACGTCCGGGGAGCCGTCGGCGCCGAGTCCGCCGTCGGCGGTCAAATCAGCGCCCGAGGAGAAGGCTCGGCCCGCGCCGGTGAGCACGATCGCGCGCACCTCGCGGTGATCGGCGGCGTGGTCGATCGCGGCCAGCAGCTCCTTGGCCAGCTGGGTGGTCCAGGCGTTCAGCGACTCGGGGCGGTTGAGCGTCAGCCAGGCGACGCCCTCGCGCACGTCCACCGCGATCGTTTCCAGGTCCAGTCCGATCATCGCCGCCGGCGCAGACAATAGCCGTCCATGTCCGCGGCGACGGCCGCGCTCAAGCCCGCAGCTCCTCGCCCGGGGCGTAGAGCTTGATCACCCTGATCGTCCCCGCCGGGACGGCGTTGATGCACAGCTCGCAGAGCACGCATTCGTCCAGGTTCTCCCGCACGATCTCGACCCCCTCGGGTCCGGCGCGGAAGATGTCGACCGGGCAGACCTCCTCGAGCTTGGCGGCCAGCCCAGGGTCGCCGGAGGTCGGCTCGTCGACCCGGACGTCGATGAACAGCGCCTCGCTCATACGGTCGTCGCGATCCGGCCCCGGACCAGCTCCGGGATCTGCGAGATCTCCTCGGCGACCACGATCCCGGCCTCGGCGAGACGCGCGATCTTCTCGCTGGCGGTGTCCTCCTTGCCCTCCACGATCGTGCCGGCGTGGCCGAAGCTCATGCCGGGCATCTCGTCCATGAAGCGGCCCGCCATGAACGCCACGATCGGCAGCCGGCTGCCCGAGTCGAGCACGTACCGCGCCAGCTCGGCCTCCATCCTGCCGCCGGGCTCGGTGTAGATCACGATCGCCTCCGTCTGCGAGTCCGCCTCGAACAGCGGCAGCAGCTCGGCGTAGCTGGAGCCGATGATCGCGTCGCCTCCGATCGAGACCGCGGTCGACTGGCCGAGGCCGGCGGCGGTCAGCGTCGAGGACATCTCGGTGGTCATCCCCCCGGAGCGCGAGATCACACCGACCGGCCCGGAGGAGTAGGACTTCGCGGCGTCCTTCGCGGGACCGCCGATCCCGCCCATCTTGATCACGTCGGGGACGATGATCCCCAGGCAGTTGGGGCCGATGATCCGCGCTCCCCGGTCGCCGGCCAGCTCGACCATCTGGGCCACGTCGCCGCGAGGGATCCGCTCGGTCACGATCACCACCAGCTTGACCCCGTTCTCGAGCGCCTCGAACACCGCGTCCTTGGTGAACGCCGGCGGCACCGTCACGACCGAGCCGTCGATCGCGGCCCCGTGGTGCGCGACCGCCTGGGCCACGGTGTCGAACACCGGCACGCCGTGGACGTCGCGTCCGAGCCGGCCCGGGGTCACGCCGCCGACGATCTTGGCGCCCTTGCCGTAGTCGAGGCACTCACGGGTCAGGTTCACCGCTTCCCGCCCAGTGATTCCCTGGACGATGAAGGTGGTGCGCTCGTCGATCAGGATGCTCATCGTGCCCCGGCGAGCTCCCCGCCCTGGATCTTCTCCACGGCTCGGCGTGCGGCCTCGTGTAGCGAGACGCTCCGGTCGGCGTACTCGACGCCGTAGCGCTCCAGAATCTTGAATCCTTCCTCCTCCCAGGCGCCCGGGATCCGGAAGATCGCGATCTTCTCGGCGGGGTCGAGCCCCAGCTCCAGGCACGCCTTGATCACGCCGCGGGCGACGATGTCGACCCGCGTGTTGGAGACGATCGACATCATCACCGCGATCTTGTCGACGCCCGGCTTGCCCAGCACCAGCTTGGCCAGCCCGCATGCTTTGCGGACCGAGGGGTTGCCACCGATCTCGCAGTAGTTGGCGGGGTTGCCGCCGTGGGCTCTGACTGCGTCGAACAGCGTCAGCGAGCCGCCGCCGGCGCCGATCACGAGCCCCAGGTTGCCGTCGAACTCGGTCACGTTGCCGGCCACGCCGCGATGGTCCTGGGCATCGACCTCCTCGCCGGCGAGCTCGAACGGCGTCGGCTCGCGCGCCTGACGTGTCTCCTCGTCGCCGACTCCCAGCTCCTGGAGCAGCTCGCGCTGGCGCGGACGCGCCTCGTTCTCCATGTCCATGTGCGCGTCGAGCGCCACGACCGAGCCGTCCTCGAGCTCCCCGAGCGGATTGATCTCGGCCAGCGTCATGTCATAGGCGAGGAACAGGCGAGCCAGCCTGGTGAGGATCGGCGTGAGGCGGCCCAGCACCGTGCCGCTGATCCCGAGCGAGGCGATCACCTGCTTTGCCTGCCACTCCGAGAATGGCCGCAGGGTCGAGAAGTGGGCGCGGGCGACATGCTCGGGCTGCTGCTCGGCGACCTCTTCGATATCGATCCCCCCCATGTCCGAGAACAGCATCACCGGCAGCTTGCGAATGCCGTCCCAGACCACCCCGGCGTAGTACTCGTGCCGGACCGCGGCGCGGGAGTCGACCAGCACGCCGCGGGGCATCTGACCGCCGATCTCGAGCTTCAGCACCTGCTCGGCGTGGCCGGCGGCCTCGGCGGGCGTGTCGGCGAACTGCACGCCCCCCGCCTTCATCCGGCCGCCGCTCAGCACCTGTGACTTGATCACAACCGGGCCCGCGATCTGCTCGGCGAGCTCACTGACCTCGGCCACGGTGGTCGCGAACCCATGCCGCGTAACCGGGATTCCCGCCTTGGCCACGATCGCGCGCGATTCGTACTCGAAGAAGCGCATAGCGGCTGGGGAGGGTACCGAGCCCGGCCACGTTTGGGCGCCAGGCGCCCGCGGGCCGCCACGCGATCGCCGCCTGCTCGCGGAGCCGAAGAACGCCGCACGGCCGACCCTCAAGCTTTCCCAACAAACTGAGTCCACAAACTTGGCTAGAATCCCCCGCATGATTCTGAAAAAAATCGATCAACTAACTTATGTATGGGTGCGAGGCGGGGTCCGCATATGGGTGCGACGCGGGGTCCGTGTATGGCCCCGGGGCGGGGTCGTCCGGCCACGGTCCCGGCCCCGCGCGCGCGTCCTCAGGACCTCGCGGTACGCCGCGGGGGCCGCTCTGACGGCCGGCCTGCTCGCGGCGTGCGGGGGGTCTTCCGACGTGGGCAGCTCGAGCAGCTCGACGGCGGCGCGCGGGGGCGGTACCACGCTGGCGCTGGTCGGCTACTCGACGCCGAAGAAGGCGTACGAGGCGCTCACCAGCCAGTTCGCGCAGACCACCGCCGGGCGCGGAGTCTCGTTCGCCGAGTCGTTCGGCGCGTCGGGGGCGCAGAGCCGGGCCGTCGCCTCGGGCCAGGCAGCCGACGTGGTCGCGTTCTCCACCACCCCGGACATCACCCGGCTGGTCAAGAGCGGGATCGTCCCGGGCGGCTGGGACGCCAACCCGGAGAAGGGGATCTCGAGTGACTCGGTCGTGGTGCTGGTGGTCCGCGCGGGCAATCCCAAGCACATCACGGGCTGGGACGACCTCGTCAAGCCCGGGGTCGACGTGATCACGCCCAATCCGTCGACGTCCGGCAGCGCACGCTGGAACATCCTCGCCGGCTACGGCGCCGAGCTCAAGGAGGGCAAGAGCCCGGCGCAGGCGCTCGCGTACCTGAAGACGCTGCTGACCAAGAACGTCAGCGTGCAGGACGCCAGCGCCAGCGCGGCGCTACAGACGTTCACCGGCGGCAAGGGCGACGTGCTGCTCGACTACGAGAGCGATGCGCTCGCCGCCCAGAAGGCCGGCGACGCGATCCAGCTCGTCTATCCGAAGCAGACGATCCTGATCGAGACCCCGATCGGCGTCACCGCCAAGAGCGCGCACCGCACCCAGGCGCAGGCGTTCGTGGACTGGCAGTGGTCAACGGCTGGCCAGACCACCTGGGCCGAGCAGGGGTATCGACCCGTCGATCCGTCGGTGCGCAAGCAGTTCGCGTCGAAGTTCCCGACCCCGCCGCAGCTGTTCACGATCGAGTTCCTGGGCGGTTGGAGCGCGGTCACGAAGTCGATGTTCGCGCCCTCCACGGGCAAGGTCACGAAGATCGAGCAGCAGGCTGGAGTTCCCACTGCCAGCTGAGACGCACGCGCTGCCGGCCCCCCGCGTGGCGCGCGCCCGGCGGCCCGCGCCCGCCGGCCTGGGCCTGGGGCTCGCCACGCTCTACCTGAGCGTGATCGTGCTGATTCCGCTGGCGGCGGTGGTCGTCAAGGCCGTCT
>JAFAZB010000160.1 GCA_019240015.1 Solirubrobacterales bacterium | reverse complement strand
CCGGCGGCGATCAGTCCGAACATCTCACCCATGACCTCGCCGAAGATCTGCGGTGCGGCCTGCATCAGAATGCCGATGTTGAATCCGACGACGTGGATCTGGTGCTTGTAGACCAACTCCCAGTTGGTGATCGCGGCTTCCCCGCCGACCACGCCGTAGACGACGACCCGGCCGGTGACCCGCTTTGTCGCGGCCAAGCTGGCCTCGAAGGTGGAGCCGCCGACGGACTCCAGGACCAGGTCGGCGCCCGCGCCGCCAGTGAGCCGCCGGACCTCGGCCGCGAGATCAGCGCCACGGGCGTCGATGACGTGATCGGCGCCCAGCGCCTCCACAACCTCGTGCTTGTCTAGCGAGGCGGCGGCGATCACCGCTGCGCCGTAGTGCTTGGCCATCCTGACCGCGGCCTGGCCGACCCCGCCGGCCGCGGCGTGGATCAGGACGGTCTGCTCCGGGGCAAGGCCGCCCACCGGCCTGAGCGCTGCCAGCGCCGTCGGCCAGTTCACGACCAGGCCCAATACTTGGTCGTCGGCCCAGCCAGCAGGCATGCTGACCGCCGCGGCCGCAGGCAGCGCCATGTACTCGGCGAAGGCGCCGCCTCCGATGCCGACGCCCACGACGTGCGCGCCGGGCTCCAGGTCGGTCACCCCCTCACCAACGGCGGTGACTTCCCCGGCGCCCTCGATGCCCGCCAAGTATGGTGGCTGCGGGCCGTCCGGGAACGTACCGCGGGCCTGCTGGATGTCGACGAAGTTGACGCCGGCCGCGGCGACCCGGATCAGAACCTCACCCGGGCCTGGACTCGGGACCGGTGCGTCATTAATCAGACGAAGGTCTTGCGGGCCCTTCAGCGACGTTTGCTCCAGGGCGCGCATCGTAGTGGGCATGCTCATGGCAATCGGGTTCCTTGGGTTCGCGTGCCTGATCGCGGACGGCCTCCTCATCGGGCCGCACCGTCGAACATGTAGACCTCCGCCACCGCAGAAAGGAATCGCCAGACCCCAACGCGACGGGCTGAACCAGCGCAGCGCGCGCTATCGCCGGAAGCGCCGGTACGCAGGATCCCCTGCGTGAGCCCGGGCTCATCGCGTCAGCCGAAGCCAACAGAACGCATCTAGCTGTCACACCGCTCCAGCCGTGGAGCAGTCGGGCCGGGGTCCCATGACATGGCTGACGGGGACCTGCTCTTCTTTCGGACGGGTATCTCGGCGCCGTCGTCCGCAGACGCGCTTCGACTAAACCCTGAGGCGTCTTCTCGGCGTCTTCAGCGACCGTTCCGCACTGAGTAAGTTTTGTGTGCGGTACCCTCCGACGATGACTAGCAGCGACCGGAGAAACCCGCAGAAGGGAGATCCGTTCAGTGTGCGCTTCACGCTTGCGACGGACCGGACGATCGAGGCCGAGGCGCGGCGGACGCGGCGGTCAAAGAGCGCGATCGTCGAGGCGCTCGCGGAGGAGGCGACGCGTGCGCGGCGGTTCGCGGGGATTGGGTTTCGCGGTGATGACGCGAGCCGGCGTCCGTGGGTGATCGGCTCGGGGCTGGATGTTTGGGAAATCGTGCAGATGGTTGAGGACTTCGGGTCGATCGACGAGCTGGTCGCCGAAACGCAGCTGACCGAGCGTCAGGTCGCGCTGGCGCTCGCGTACCGCGACAGCTATGGCGAGGAGATCGCCGAACAGGTCGCCGAGAACCGCCGGCCCGTTGAGGAGTGGCAGGAGCTGTACCCGTTCGTGCGGTTCGGGTCATAGCTTCGCGTGCGGCTGCTTCTGGACGCGAACCTGTCGCCAAAGCGGGTCGGCGGACCGCTGCGAGCGGCCGGCCACGACGTGCTCGCGCTGGCGCAGGACGCAAGCCTGGAGGGACTCCACGACCCGGTCGTGCTGGAGCTCGCCGCGAGCGAGCGACGGGTGCTGGTCACGCGTAACAGCCGCGACTTCGCACCACTCGCCCGCGAATCGGCGGAGGCCCAGGGATCGCACGCCAGGCTGATCCTGATCTGGACGCTCGATCACCATCAATTCGCCGACATCGTCGCCGGCGTCGAGCGCCTGATCGTCCAGTGGCCCGAACAAGACCAGTGGCTCGATCTTGTCGTCGCGCTGTA
>JAFAZB010000504.1 GCA_019240015.1 Solirubrobacterales bacterium | reverse complement strand
AGGCGCTTGCGGCGGTCCATCTCTCTCCTCAGGTTGTATTGATCAAGCCGCCGTCCTCAAGGTAGTTAACTCCCGCCACCTTGGGGACGGCGCTTCGTCGGCGTACCGAGAGGACGCAGGGATCGCGGCGGGTCCGGAACTAGCCCGCCTAAGCTTCTGGCGGTGAGCGCGCTGCGGACCGACACCAGCCCGCCGGTCGCCTCCTCGGAGCGTCACAGAAGGACGCCGCTGCCTTGGCCGACCTGCAGGTTCCGGGAGAACCCGTGGCGTTGGACCATCAACAAGGCACAGGAGCTGGCGATCTCGGTTCCGTTCAGCCACGTGTTCCTGCTGGCCTGGATCACCGTGTACTTCATCCTCACTCAGACGGCGCTCCTCAATCCGCTGGTGCACGCGCTCGGATACCACGGCACGACGAAGCAGTGGTGGGACACACTGCTCTCGCGCCACTACCGTCTGCTCTCGAGTCGCTCGTGGACCAACTGGCGGCACATGTTCCGATCGGGCGGCGAGGCATACCTCGGGACCCTCGCCGTGCTGTTCTTCACGTTCAATCCCTATCGGCACGAGTTCAAGCACCTGCATGCGTACTGGCAGCTTCCCTCGCGGATACTGCTCACGCTGCTGCTCGCGATCCCGCTGTTCGTGATCATCGGTGTCCCGGTGCACGAGTTGCAGCACTGGCTGCGGACCGGGGCCCTGGCGCCCGCGCTGAGCTCACACCCATCGCTGGCGCAAAAGCTCTACACCGATGCCTGGACGACCAAGCTCGTCGTCTTCATCGCCGTGTTCATCGGCCGTCGTCCGATGTTCGGCGTGTTCGAGTTCGTCATGCGGCGCTTCGCCGAGCGCAGGGTCGCGGCCGGCAAGCCGGCCCACGCCTGGCACACCGCGCCCTACCGAGCGATGGTGCGCACGATCGCGACGGAGGAGGGTGTGGAGGCGGTCCGCACGCGCCGCGAACAGCGCAGCAGCATCGTCGGGCGACTCGAGCTCGCGAGCATCGCATTGGTGCTGGTGCTGGCGGTGTACGGCGTCTACATCATCAATCACTACGCGCACACCTAGGCGCGTGTACGGCCTGGTCGAGCTGCGTGAGTACGACCCGGAATGGCCCGGCGCCTACCTCCGGGAGGCCCTGCGCCTGAGAGATGCGCTTGGCGAGCGAGTGGTCCGCCTCGAACACGTCGGCTCGACGTCGGTGGCCGGCTTGCTCGCCAAACCGATCATCGACATCGTGCTCGAGGTCGCCGACTCTTCCCAAGAGCATGCCTACGTGCGGGATCTCGAGGCGGTCGGCTACGTGCTGCGGATCCGTGAGCCGGCCTGGTTCCAGCACCGCTTCCTCGATCGTCCCGACCCGCGCGTGAATCTGCACGTGTTCTCGGCGGGCTGTCCGGAGAGCGAGCGGATGCTGCGGTTCCGCGACTGGCTCAGGATCAACCGCCTCGACCGCGATCTCTACGCGCGTGCCAAGCGGGAGCTCGCCTCCCGCGAGTGGACCGAGTTGCAGCACTACGCCGATGCCAAGACCGAGGTGGTCTCCTCGATTCTGGCCCGAGCCGGTGGCCCGTTGTAAGGCTCCCCGTGTCGGCGCGCGGCGTCGGACTTCGAGCCACCTGCGCGAGCTTGCAATCGTGCTGTGGCCGATCTTGGCGCTCGTCGGATGTGGCGCATCGCACCCGCCGGGCTCGCGCGCGAGGGCCAGCCGACCCCAGACCCGGACGGTCGCCACGACGACCGCCTCACCCGCAGCGCCGGTGGTTCGTGGGAGCGCGCAACCTCTGATCGAGATCCTGCCGGATGCCCGACGGCAGGGTCTGTTCGGCTGGGTCCCGGCGGTGCTCGTCCGCGGTCAGACCGCGGGATGGATCTCGCGGGTCCGTGCCGACAGTGAGGCGGGCTTCACGATCACATTGCTGCGGTTCGATCAGCGGCTGGTCACGCTGGCGCTGCACGCCGGTGGGAGCGAACCGGGGGGCTCAGGCTGGAGATATGGAGATGCGATCGAGAATGCCGAGCGGGGCACCGTGGTGGCGGCCTTCAACAGCGGCTTCCGGGAGAACTACGGCGCCGGCGGATTCGTGGAAGGCGCTCGCGTGGGGTGGCCGCTGCGCGTCGGCGACGCGTCGGTGGTCGTCTATAAGAACGGGACCGCCGACATCGGGGCCTGGCAACAGGGCCTGCCGGCGGCCGCGGACGCGGTGGCCGCGGTCAGGCAGAACCTCAAGCTGCTGATCGACGGCGGCCGGATCGCGCCCGACGTCGACTCGTGCATCAAGGTGTGTTGGGGCGACCCTCTGCACGAGCAGCCGATCGTCGCGCGTTCGGGGTTGGGCGTCACCGGCGGTGGTCAGCTCGTGTGGGCCGCGGGCCACGATCTTTCGGTGCGGGCGCTGGCCCAGGCGTTGGCCGCCGCGGGAGCTGTGCGCGCGATGGAGCTGGACATCAATCCCAGGTGGGTCGCCGGCTATCTATACGAGCACCCGCCCGGTGGCGCCGCCACGCGGCCGATTCCCCTGATGCCGGGACAGCGCGGCATCCCGGGGCAGTTTCTGAGCCCTTACTTCCGCGACTTCTTCACGGTCGACGTCACCGGTCGCTGACGCGGCCGGTCGGCACGCGCGGGCCGGGCCTCAGCCCACGTGATAGGAGAGATCGCGGGCGGTGAGCCCGTCGGGGCGGAGACGGACGAACCGCGCCGCGGGATTCTCGAACGTGCCCTCGACGAATCGGCGCCGGTCCCAGGAGCGTTCATCCTGGCCGAGATAGCGAGCGAGCTTGCGCCGTGCGCGGTCGCGGTCGAACGCCACCAGGGTCGCTTCGCCGCGGGCCGTCACTTGCAGCACGCGACCCGTGGCGAGCTCACACGTGTCAACCACGAACGCCACCTTCGGATCCGTTGCGAGGATTGCCGGCATTCGCGACCAATCGCCGGTCAGCCACCAGAAGCACCGCTGCTCCCAGAGGAACCACACCGGTGAGACGCGCGGTCCGCTCGTCGCCACGTGGGCGACGAGCGGGAGCGCCAGGAATGCATCGAGATCGAAGCCGTCCGCCACATTCCATTGCCGGGCCACGTAGGCACGGTAACCGCAGGGGCCGGGGTCGCCAACCCCCGCGCCGTCTCTAGGCCCGCACGCCGAGCGGATCGCCGGCCCGGAGCGTGCCGAGATCCGCGTGTTCTGACTCAGGGCGTCGCACGAGCGTGATCGCTACGACGACCACCCACACCAGCAGCGCGAGGATCGGGATGAAAGCGAGCGAGCCCAGCAGGACCACCGACACGAGCAGGCTGAATCGTGCCATCGCGGGGCTGAACACCCCCGCGGCGCGCGCTTGGAGGCTGACGCTCGCGACGCTCAAGGCGGCGGCCAGCATGCCGGCCCCGCCAGCCAGACCAAAGCCGAGGTCGTTGCTGAATCGAAGCAGGTCGGGGCTGGGGATCGGCTGCGAAAAGAGCCAGGCACTGCCCGACGATGCCCCCATCGCGATCCCGCCGGCCGCGATGCAGGTGGCGGCCACTCCGGCCGCGAGCACGGGGAGCTGGCTGAGCCGCTCGGACTGTCGGGCCGCTGCGACCCGGTTCCAGAGATGGGTCAGGAAGGCGACCAGGGAAAGCCCCGCCAGCACCAGCAGGAGGCCGGTCGCGAGGTGGCGGGCCTGCTGGCCATGAGTCGCGTACGCGGCGACCCACGCCTTGTCCGGCGCGGTGTTCTTGGGCACGGTGCTCACGGCGACGCTGGCAAGGAACAGAACGGCGAATGCGACGCCCGTCAACGGGGCGGCTCGTCTGACGTTCATGACGGCTCCTTCGATAGGTGAATGGACACCCCCCAGACCGTATGAATCCGCGCTGCGTTTGTCGTCGGCTGCGCAGACGATCGTCACTCGGCCCCGAGAGTGATCTGGACGAGGCGTCCCTCGTCCTCGAGGACGAGCGGCGATCGCGCGAGCGCTGAGTGTCCGCGATAACGTCCGAGCCGTAGGCGAACATATGTTCGTGTCAGCTGAGGCCACGATCTTGCACGCCGACCTGGATGCTTTCTATGCGTCGGTCGAGCAGCGAGACGATCCGCGCCTGCGAGGCCGCCCGGTGATCGTGGGTGGCGGCGTGGTCCTGGCCGCAAGCTATGAGGCCAAACGGCACGGCGTTCGGACCGCGATGGGCGGACGTCAGGCGCGCCGGCTATGCCCCCGTGCCGTCGTCGTGTCACCCAGGATGGCTGCGTACAGCGATGCGAGCAAAGCCGTGTTCAGCGTGTTCGAGCGGACTGCACCGTTTGTCGAGGCGCTCTCGATCGACGAGGCGTTCCTGGATGTGCGAGGCCTCGAGCGGATCTCAGGAACCCCGACCGAAATCGCCGCCCAGTTGCGCGTCGAAGTACGTGAGCGGGTCGGCCTACCAATCACGGTAGGAGTCGCGCGAACCAAGTTTCTGGCCAAGGTTGCCAGCGGCGTTGCCAAGCCGGACGGTCTGCTCGTGGTGCCGCCCGGAGCCGAGCTGGCGTTTCTTCACCCCCTCCCGGTACAGCGGTTGTGGGGGGTCGGCGCCGTCACGGCGGGCAAGCTGCGCGCTCGGGGAATCACGACCGTGGGAGAAGTCGCGCAGCTCGGCGAGCGGGCGCTGATCGCGATGCTCGGCCGAGCTGCGGGCCGCCAACTCCACGCGCTGGCCCTAAACCGGGATCCCCGGCCCGTTCAGGCGCGGCGTCGTCGGCGCTCGATCGGCGCCCAGCGAGCGCTCGGTTGGCGGCGGCGAGCACTCGACGAGGTCACGGTGGTGCTGCTCGCGCTCGTTGACCGGGTTGCGCGCCGTCTCAGGGCCGCGCGTCGAAACTGTCGCACGGTGGTATTGCGGTTGCGCTTCGAAGACGCCGCTCGCTGCACTCGCTCCCACACGATGGCCGAGCCGACCACGCAGACTCGCATGATCCTGCTCGTAGCCAGCAATCTCTTGCGCGCCTCGCTTCCGACGATCGAGCGTCGCGGCCTGACGCTGATCGGGATCGCGCCGGCGAACCTCTCGGACGCTCGTGCGCCCCAGCTCGTCCTGCCCTTCGACCGCGCGAGCGACATCGACGCGACGCTCGACGGCGTGCGCGACAGGTTCGGCTCGGCCGCGATCACGCGCGCCGTGCTACTGGGCCGGGATCCCGGCCCATGGGTGCCGTTGCTGCCCGACTGAGGGGTCCGCACACGTGCCGCTGAGAACCGTCTTATCTGCCGGTAGGAAATCGGAGAAGCGGGAACCACCACAACATGACGACTCCCCTGATGCTCAACC
>JAFAZB010000345.1 GCA_019240015.1 Solirubrobacterales bacterium | reverse complement strand
GCCTACACGCTCGGGATGCGCCACGCATTCGACGCCGATCACATCGCCGCGATCGACAACACGACGCGCAAGATGATGACTGAGGGCAAGCGCCCTTTGAGCGTCGGATTCTTCTTCTCGCTCGGGCATTCGACGGTCGTGTTCGCCCTTGCGTTCCTGCTCTCGATCGGGGTCCGGGCGCTGAGCGGTCCGGTGCAGGACGGCGGCTCGACGCTTCACAAGGCGACGAACGTGATCGGCACGACCGTCTCTGGATCCTTTCTCTACGTGATCGCGATCCTCAACCTGATGATTCTGGTGAGCATCGTGCGGATCTTCTTCGAGATGCGCGACGGCGCCTACGACGAGCGGGAGCTCGAGCAGACGCTCAACTCGCGCGGGCTGATGAACCGGGTGCTCGGCAAGCGGGTGAACAGGATCCGTGAGCCATGGCAGATGTACCCGCTCGGCGTCCTGTTCGGCCTCGGGTTCGACACCGCCACCGAGATCGCGCTGCTCGTCCTGGCCGCAGGCGCCGGCGCGGCCGGACTTCCGTTCTATGCGATCCTGTGCCTGCCGATCTTGTTCGCTGCGGGGATGTCGCTGCTCGACACGATCGACGGGTCGTTCATGAACTTCGCCTACGGCTGGGCTTTCTCAAAGCCCGTGCGCAAGCTCTACTACAACATCACGATCACCGGATTGTCGGTCGCGATCGCGCTCTTCATCGGCACGATCGAATTGGCGGGCCTGGTGACCGACAAGCTGAGCCTGCGCGGCTCACTCGCCGACTGGTTTCAGAACTTCGACATCAACACCGCCGGGTTCATCATCGTCGGCATGTTCGTGCTGACCTGGACGATCGCGCTCGCGGTCTGGCGTTTCGGCAAGATCGAGGAGAAGTGGAGCGTCGGTATGGCCACCGCCAAGACCGATGCGTGAGCCGAGCTGAGCGATGGAGATCGCGTTTCCCGGCGAGCCGCCGGAGTACCGCACTGCGCGCGGCCTGCTGCTGGAACAGGAGATCGAGCTACGCCGGGCGACGGAGGCGGTCGCCGCGGCCAGGCGCCGGCTTCCCCCAGGCGGGATCGTCCCGGAGGACTACGCCTTTCGCGGACTGGGGGCAGCGGGCGCGGTTGGCGACGTGAGGCTGTCGGAGCTGTTCGCCCCCGGCAAGAACTCGCTCCTCATCTACAGCTTCATGTTCCCGCGCGATCCCGACGACCTGACTCCCGGGCCGGCAACCGGTCAGACCGCCCTGCTCCCGTTGCACGAAGGCCCATGCCCCTCCTGCACCGCCCTCCTCGATCAGCTGGATGGCGCAGCGACCCACGCCACCCAACACGTGAATTTCGCCGTGGTCGCAAAGGCGCCGATCGAACGCGTCCTCACGTTCGGCGCCGAGCGGGGATGGCGGTATCTGCGGCTGCTGTCCTCGGCGACCAACAGCTACAACCGCGACTATCTCGCCGAGACCCCCGAGGGGCTCCAGCGGCCGATGCTGACCGTCTTCCGCCGCGACGGCCAGGTCGTGCGGCACTTTTGGAGCTCGGAATTGTTCTATGCGCCCGCCGACCCCGGACAGGATCAGCGTCACCTCGGCACCCTGGAGCCGCTCTGGAACCTATTCGATCTGACGCCCGCGGGACGACCCCCCGACTGGTATGAACGGCTGAGCTACGACTGATCGCGCAGGAGCTTCCTGCGAGCGTCACGATCCGGTCAGCTGCCGACGTACGCGGCTAGGTGCTCGCCGGTGAGGGTGCTGCGGGCGGCGACGAGGTCGGCGGGCGTGCCCTCGAACACGATCCGGCCACCGTCGTGGCCGGCACCGGGGCCGAGGTCGATGATCCAGTCGGCGTGCGCCATGACCGCCTGGTGGTGCTCGATCACGATCACCGACTTGCCGGAATCGACGAGCCGGTCGAGCAACCCGAGCAGCTGCTCGACGTCGGCGAGGTGCAGCCCGGTCGTCGGTTCGTCGAGCACGTAGACGCCGCCCTGCTCGGCCATCCGGGCAGCCAGCTTGAGCCGCTGTCGCTCGCCGCCGGACAGCGTCGTGAGCGGTTGGCCGAGGGAGAGGTAGCCGAGCCCTACGTCGTCGAGCCGGACGAGGATCGCGTGTGCGGCCGGCGTGCGGGCCTCGCCGGCGCGGAAGAACTCCTCGGCCTCGGTCACCGACATCGCGAGCACTTCGCTGATGTCGCGGCCGCCGAGGTGATGATCCAGCACTGCTGCCTGGAAGCGCTTGCCCTCACACTCCTCGCACGTGGTGGCGACCCCGGCCATCATCGCCAGGTCGGTGTAGATCACGCCGGCCCCGTTGCAGTTTGGGCAGGCGCCCTCCGAGTTGGCACTGAACAGCGCCGGCTTGACATTGTTGGCCTTCGCGAATGCCTTTCGGATCGGGTCGAGCAGCCCGCTGTACGTCGCCGGGTTGCTCCGTCTCGAGCCGCGGATCGGGTCCTGGTCGATCGAGACGACATCGGTCCCGGCTGGGATCGACCCGTGCACCAGCGAGCTCTTGCCCGAGCCGGCGACGCCGGTGACGACGACAAGTATCCCGAGCGGGATGTCGATGTCGACATTCCGCAGGTTGTGCCTCGTCGCATCGCGGATCTCCAGCGCGCCGGTGGGCGTCCGCGGCGTCTCCTTGAGGGCCGCCCGGTCGTCGAGATGACGGCCGGTGACCGTGTCGCTCGCGCGCAGTCCCTCGACGGTGCCCTCGAAGCAGACGGTGCCACCCGCCGTACCGGCGCCGGGGCCGAGGTCGACGACGTGGTCGGCGATCGCGATCGTCTCCGGCTCGTGCTCCACGACGAGCACGGTGTTGCTCTTGTCCCGCAGCGCCCGCAGGAGGTCGTTCATCCGCTGGATGTCATGGGGGTGCAGCCCCGTGGTGGGTTCGTCGAACACATAGGTGACGTCGGTCAGCGACGACCCCAGGTGGCGGATCATCTTGACGCGCTGTGCCTCGCCGCCGGACAGGGTGCCGGACGGGCGGTCGAGGCTCAGATAGCCAAGTCCGATTTCGACGAACGACTCGAGGCTCTGCCCCAGCGCCGCCAGCAACGGAGCGACCCCCGGTGCGTCCAGACCCCCCACCCAAGCGGCGAGGTCGCTGATCTGCATCGCGCACGCGTCGGCGATGTTGATCCCCTTGATCTTGGAGCTCCGCGCGGCCTCGCTGAGCCGAGTGCCGCCGCACTCAGGGCAGGCGGTGAACGTCACCGCCCGATCCACGAATGCTCGGATGTGCGGCTGCATCGCCTCCTTGTCCTTGGAGAGCATCGACTTCTGAACCCGGAGGACCAGCCCCTCGTAGGTCATGTTGATGCCCGCGATCTTCATCCTGGTCGGCTCGCGATGGAGGAAGTCGTGCAGCTGCCGCTTGGTGTACTTGCGGATCGGCTTGTCCGGGTCGACGAAGCCCGACTCGCTGTAGAGGCGATAGTTCCAGCCGCCCGGCTTGTAGCCGGGGATCGTGAGCGCGCCTTCGGTGAGCGACTTCGAGTCGTCGAACAACTGGCGGAGGTCGATGTCGGAGACGGTGCCCCGACCTTCGCAGCGCGAGCACATGCCGCCGGCCCGGGCGAAGGTCGCCGCCACGGTCTTGCCGGCACCGCGCTCGATCGTGATCTCGCCGCTTGCGCGTACGGAGGGGACGTTGAACGAGAACGCGTTGGGCGAGCCGATCTGCGGCTGCCCGAGTCGGCTGAACAGGATGCGCAGCATCGCGTTGGCGTCGGTGGCGGTGCCGACCGTGGACCGGGGGTCGGAACCGATCCGCTGCTGGTCGACGATGATCGCGGTCGTCAGCCCTTCGAGTACGTCGACCTCCGGCCTCGCGAGCGTCGGCATGAAGCCTTGGACAAAGGCGCTGTAGGTCTCGTTGATCAGTCGCTGGGACTCCGCGGCGATCGTGCCGAACACGAGCGAGCTCTTGCCCGAGCCGGAGACGCCGGTGAACACGGTCAGCCGCCGCTTGGGGATCTCGACGCTGAGGTGCTTGAGGTTGTTCACGCGCGCGCCATGCACGCGGATCAGGTCGTGGCTGTCGCTCGGCGCGGGCGCCGGGCCCGCGATCATCGGTCCTGGAGCAGCCCGAGCACGTTGCCATCAGGGTCGGTGACGGTCGCCACGAGGCGGCCGCCACCGACGTCGTGGGCGGCCTCCTTCACGGTCGCACCAGCCGCGGTCATCTCGGCCAGCTTCGCTTCGATATCGGCCACGTGCCAGTAGGCGACCGGGGAGGTCATGCCCTGTGGCCCGCCGCCGGGGACCAGCCCGATGTGCTGACCCGCGGCTTCGAAGCCGACGTAATAGGACCCGTCGTGCTGCGGCTGCGTGCCGAGCAGGGCGGCGTACACCGGCTTGGATTTCGCTAGGTCGGATACGGGGTGAAGCACGGTCTTGATGCCCTGGTTGGAAGAGTCGGCCATCGTTGCTCCTGAAGTCGTGGGTCGCCAGGACCCGGTCGGTAAGGTCGTACTACGGCGAAAAGCTCAGCGCAGCTCCTGGATGCGAAGCAGGTTGCCCGCGGGGTCGCGGACGGCACAGTCGCGAATCCCGTACGGCTGCTCGGTCGGCTCCTGGACGACCTCGGCGGTCGCCTGCAGCCGCTCGAAGGTGCTGTCGAGGTCCTTCGCCGCTAGGTTGATGGAGGCGTAGGTGCCCTTGGCCATCATCTCGGCAATCATGCGGCGCTCGTCCTCGGTGATGCCAGGCGTCGCGGCCGGCGGGTAGAGGACGATGGAGGTGCCGGGCTGGTCGGCCGGGCCGACCGT
>JAFAZB010000222.1 GCA_019240015.1 Solirubrobacterales bacterium | reverse complement strand
CGAGACGGTGCTGGTGCACGGGGGCGCCGGCGGCGTCGGGACGGCGGCCTTGCAGATCGCCAAGGGGCTCGGCGCAAACACGATCGCGATCGTGTCCAGCGACGCGAAGGAGCAAGTCGCGCGCGAGGCGGGCGCCGATCACGTGCTTCGCTCCGAGGGCCCGTGGAAGGACGAGGCGCGCGAGCGCTCCGGTGGCGGCGTCGACATCGTGCTCGACCCGGTCGGCGGCGATCGCTTCACCGACAGTCTGCGCGCTGCGAGAGGGCGGGCGGCTGGTGGTGGTCGGCTTCACCGGCGGGTCGATCCCCGAGGTCAAGGTCAACCGGCTGCTGCTGGGCAACACGGAGGTCGTGGGCGCTGGCTGGGGCGCCTACGTGATCGGCAAGCCCGATCTGATAGCGGAGATCGGCGAGGCGATCACCGGCCTGATCGAGCGAGGCTTCGTCCGCCCCGTGGTCGGCGCGCGCTATCCGCTGGAGCAAGCCGCCGAGGCGCTCGAGCTGATCGACGGGCGCCAGGCTACGGGCAAGGTCGTGCTGGAGCCCTGAGGCGGCGATGGTTGGGCTGATCGAGCGCTACCGCGAGCGCCTGCCGTTCGCGCCCGAAGACCCGGTGGTCTCGCTGGGCGAGGGCGGGACGCCGCTGATCCCCGCGCCGCACGTCTCCGAGCGCGCCGGCGTGGAGGTATGGCTCAAGTTGGAGGGCGCCAACCCGACCGGGTCCTTCAAGGACCGGGGGATGACCTGTGCCGTATCGGCGGCGGTGCGGGAGGGGGCGCAGGCGGTCGTCTGCGCCTCGACCGGCAACACCGCGGCGTCGGCGGCCGCGTACGCGGCCCGGGCCGGTCTGCGCGGCGCGGTGATCGTGCCTGAGGGCAAGATCGCGACCGGCAAGCTGGCCCAGGCGCTGATGCACGGCGCCCGCGTGATCGCGCTGCGGGGAAACTTCGATCGGGCGCTCGAGCTGGTGCGCGAGCTGGCCGCGCGCCATCCGGTGGCGCTCGTGAACTCGGTCAACGAGCTGCGCATCGAAGGTCAGAAGACGGCGGCGTTCGAGCTGCTCGAGGCGCTCGAGGACGGTCTCGACGCGCTCTGCATTCCGGTCGGGAACGCGGGCAACATCACCGCGTACTGGCGGGGCTTCACCGAGGCCGGGCGGCGTCCCCGGATGCTCGGCTTCCAGGCCGCGGGCGCCGCGCCCCTGGTCCACGGCGCCCCGGTCGCCGATCCGGAGACCGTCGCCAGCGCGATCAGGATCGGTAGGCCGGCGCGTTGGGAGGAGGCGATGGACGCGATGACCTCCTCAGGAGGGGCGGTGCGGGCGGTCAGCGACCAGCAGATCCTGGCCGCGTACCGGCTGCTGGCCGCCGGCGAGGGGGTGTTCTGCGAGCCGGCCTCGGCGGCGAGCGTCGCCGGGCTGCTGGCACATGGCGCCGGCGACGCGCGCCGGGTGGTGTGCGTGCTGACCGGCCACGGGCTCAAGGATCCCCAGACCGCGCTCGAGCAGGCTGGCTCGGTGGTCCCGTCCGAATCGGAGCTCGGCGCGATCGAGCGTGCGGTGCTCGGATGACCATGGGGCGCCGCCGGCTGGTCCGGGTCCCGGCCTCGTCCGCGAACCTCGGTCCGGGCTTCGACACGCTGGCGGCGGCGCTCGCGATCCATCTCGAGCTGGAGGTGGTGGAGACCGGGCAGTTCGCGGTCGCCAGCTCGCTGCCGGTGCCGCTGGATCGCAGCAATCTGGTGGTACGGGCGTTCGAGCGCCTGCATCCCGCCGACCGACTGGAGTTCCGAATCTCCTCGCAGATCCCGCTCAGCGGGGGTCTGGGATCGAGCGCCGCGGCGGTCGTGGCTGGCTTGATGGCCGCCGATCACATGTTCGAGCTGGACGCCGACCTGTTCGCGCTCGCGGCCGAGCTGGAGGGTCATCCGGATAACGCGGCCGCCGCGCTGTGCGGGGGGTTCGTGATCTGCGACGGCGAGCACGTGCATCGGTTCGAGGTCCCGATGGGGCTCGAGGCGGTGCTCGTGATCCCGTTCGAGGCGGTCGGCACTGAGCGCGCGCGGGCGGCGCTGCCCGCCAGCGTGCCGCTCGCGGACGCCGTGTTCAACGTCGCCCACGCCGCGATGCTGGTGCGAGGGCTGGCGTCGGGCGACTGGGAGCTGCTCGCGGCCGGTCTAGGGGATCGTCTGCATCAGCCGTATCGCGCCCACCTGTACCCGCGCTCCGCGCAGCTGCTCGAGCGCGCCCCCGAGCTCGGTGCGCTGGGCGCCACGATCTCCGGAGCCGGGCCCACGGTGATGCTGTGGTGTTACTACGAGCACACCGGCGCGCTGGTCGACCAGCTCGGGCGGGAGACGCTCGGGTGGGCGACCGTCAGGCGGGCGGCGTTCGAGTCGCAGGGAGCGGACGTGCGCGAGATGTGAGCGCTAGCCGGGCCGGTCTTACGCGGGCTCGAGGCGGGCCCGTAACAGCTCGGCATGGCGCTCCTGGATCTCGCGGCTGAGGCGCTGGAGCTCGGTCAGCAGCTGGAGCTCCTGATCGCTGTAGCGCTCGACCACCGGGCCGGCGAGCTCCACGAGCGGCCCGAACAGCTCCCAGCCGACCTCCCTGGCCCGGTCGGTGAGCTCGGCGAGCACGCGTCGCCGGTCGCTCGGGTCGGCTACGCGCTGCACGTAGCCGGCCCGCTCGAGGCGATCGAGCACCGCCGTCACGGCGCCGCT
>JAFAZB010000187.1 GCA_019240015.1 Solirubrobacterales bacterium | reverse complement strand
AGCGATGACGGCGGTCGCAGCTGGGAGCGGGGCAACGATGGCCTCACGCCGCGCTACCTGCCCGACGAGGTGCTCGAGCAGCTGAATCTGCCCGACCCGCCGCCGGAGGCCTATCCGGCCCTGTGCGTGCACCACATGGAGCGCGCGCCGGCCCAGCCCGAGCGGATGTTCATCCAGTTCCACGGAGGGGTCTACCGCTCGGACGACGCGGGCCAGAGCTGGGCGGAGATCGGCGCCGGGCTGCCCTCGGACTTCGGCTTCCCGCTGTTGGTTGACCCTGCCGACCCTGACAGCGCTTACGTGATCCCGCTCGTCGCCGACATGGACCGGGTCACCCCCGACGGTCGCGTGCGCGTGTATGAGACGCGCGACGCGGGCGAGAGCTGGTCGCCGCGCGGCGACGGGCTGCCACAAGAGCAGGCGTACCTGACCGTGCTGCGCCAAGCGTTTCAACGCCACGGCGAGGGGCCGACGATGGAGCTCTACTTCGGCTCGACCACCGGCCAGCTGTTCGGCTCCGGCGACGCGGGCGCGACCTGGTCGGACGTGGCGGCGACGCTACCGCCCGTCTATTCCGTCTCCGCGAGCTGATTCGGATCGACTCCTGCGACGCCGATCAGACTGCCCTCGGGATCTTTGAAATGGCCGACCATCAGTCCATTTGGTGATCTCGCTGGGCCCATCACCCGAGTTCCGCCCAACCGCTCAGCTCGCTGAAGCGCGCCTTCCACGTCCTGAACGCCGACATAGAAGACCGCGTGGCTGTCGTAGCCATCGCCGCCGCCGATGCCGCCGCGGATCCCCGTGCCGTCCTCGGCGGTGACGAGCTCGATAAACCCGTAGCTGTCCACATCGGAAACCTCCCTCGCGACGGGCGAAGGCGTGTCGAAGTTCCAGCCGAACAGGTCGGAGTAGTAGCTACGCAGCTGCTCCGGATTGGTGCCGATCACCTCGAAGTGCACGACCGGGCGGGGCATGGGGGCTCCTTTCTGTGGGCTTTCACGCGGAGTGAGCCGATCGGCGTCACGCAGCGTTCAACCAGAGGACCAGGCAGCTTCCCCGAACTCATCGGTCAGTCGGCGCCGTCTAGGATCGACCTGTGTCCGTTCACCGTACGGCAGCGCGCGCCGACGATGCCGCGCTGGTGGTCGAGCATCTGAGCAAGCGCTTCGGTGACCGTGTCGCGTTCGATGACGTTTCGTTCGAGGTCGGCTACGGCGAGGTGTTCGGCTTCCTCGGACCCAATGGGGCCGGCAAGACCACCACCGTGAGGACGCTGGGGACGCTGATCGCGCCGACCTTGGGATCGGCGACGGTCGCCGGGGTCCCGTTGAGCGCAGCGAACGGGCCCGCGATCCGTGCGCGCATCTCGATCATGCCCGGCCGTTCGAGATCGCGCTCGACGGCAGGAGCGTCGGCTCCATCGAGTGGCATCAAACCGTCGAGTTGCCGCTGGAACCCGGCCGGCACACGCTCCAGCTCCAGGCTGGTCGCGGTACTAGCCGCGCGCAGGCATTCGATGTCTCCGACGAGGAATCGGTCAGCTTCCGCTGCCACGGAGCGATGCTGTGGCCGCGGTACGTCGCCTCGATCGTCGTGCCGAGCCTGGCGATTTCACTTCGGCGCGACCACCACCCCCGCAGGTGAGGCGAACGACCGTCGGCCCCCGTTTCCGGGCTCACTACGATAGTCCAGTGAGTGTCCAGAGAGTGCCCGGAGGAGTGGTCCATAGGCTGCCAGCGGACTTACGTCAGGCGCTGATCGCCAACGGCACCGCGCTCGATGCCTGGAAGGACATCACGCCCTTGGCCCGTAACGAGTTCATCTGCTGGGTCGAGGATGCCAAGCAGGAGGCCACCCGAGAGCGCCGCATCCGGCGGACCCAGGAGGAGCTCGAGGAAGGCCAGCGGCGGCCCTGCTGCTGGCCGGGGTGCAGCCACCGCGAACGCACGGGCAGGTAGGTCCAGGCCCTGGCCTACGGCGCGCCGAAGTGGCGTCGGGGGCGAACCTAACGAAGCGTCCTATCTCGGGATCGCCGGATCACCAAAATGCTCGAGCACCCGGCGGGCGTACCACTGCGGCCAGGCAAGCTCCGGATTGGTTGCGGTGAACTCCTTGTCGAGCGTCACCAGCAGCCAGACGAGCTCGCTGCGAACCGGCCTCGTCGCTAACAACTGCGGCAACTCGGAGAGGTTCAGCAGCCAGTCGGCGTACCAGGAGGCCCAGTCGGGATCGTCGCCGTCCACGATCCGATAGACGCGGTGATGGGTCTCGCCGGCCTCGTGGAGCAATGCGGCTACGCGAGCGGACTGATCGGCCATGGTCGTCAGTCTTGCGCAATCGCACTGCTGCCGCGCGGCCGGCGAGCCCACCCCTAGCTAGATGTTCCCGTCACCATCGCTCGGGCCGCCGTTGTTATCGGAGTCCTGGTCGCCGCCGTTGTTCTGCGGGATTCCGCCGCTCGGGTGGGGTGGCGGGGGCGGTGAGCTGGTCGTGGTCTTCGGAGGCGGGGGCGCCGCCGCCTTGACGGGATGGCTCGGTGCAGGCGCCGAGCTGGTGTGCGTGACCGGGGCCGCCGCGGAATGGTTTCCGCCAGGCATCGTCGTGCCGGTCGAGCCCGAGCTCGACTGCTTGCCCGCTGTGGCGTGCGTCTGGGCAGGGTGAGCGCGGGACGTGTGGCTGGGCGCCTGCTGGGTCTGGGACGCCGTGGTCGTCGAGCTGCTGATCGGAGCCGCGGCGTTGGTGGGCTTGGCGGTGGTGGCGCTGCCGCAGGCCGCGACGACGAGCGCCGCGAGGACCGCCGCGCCGGCCGATGCGGCGCGTGCTCGGTGTCGGGTGGTGAACATGTGGATCGCTCCGTTCTCTGTGGGGGGTGGGGTTGTCAGCCGGTGAAGTGGTTGATCGCGTAGTTGAGGGCGGGGAGCTGCGTGGTCCATGCGTCGGGCTGGGCCGCGGCGACCAGCACCGTCGCTTGGGACCCGTTGGCCGGGGCCACGATGCAGGCCAGCTCCCGGTAGCTCGTCACCCGGGTGGCGTACTCGTCGGTCACGCAGGATCTGCGCTGCGCTCCGAACGGGAAGCCGATTCGCGCACTGAGGAGACGCACGTGGCGGTCGCCCTCGGCCGCGTTGTGCTGAACACGAAACGTACCCCAGTCGGCGAGCGTCTCCCCGGCCTGGGCCGGGGTGGCGTTGAGATACGCCCGGACGGTGTGATCGCCGATCAGCAGCGCCGCGGAGGCGCTGCCGGGATCACCGGCCAGGCGGCGCCAGCTGAGCGGATACGGCAGCATGGACCCAGAGCGAAGGCGAAGCGCGCCCCACGTCCTTGACTGGATCGCGACGGCGGGCGCCTTCGCGGCCGGGCGGCCAGGGCTGCGTGCGCTGGCGCCGCAGCCGGCGCCGGCGAGGCAGATCGCAGCCGCTGCCGTC
>JAFAZB010000186.1 GCA_019240015.1 Solirubrobacterales bacterium | reverse complement strand
CGCCACCTGCTGGACGCCGCCTGGAGCGCGCTGCACGCCACCGGCCACCGCCACGACACGATCCTGATCGGCGAGGTTGCGCCGGCGGGCGCCACCGTGGGTGACGTTCCGGGGAACTTCGCCGTGATGGCGCCGCTGCGCTTCGTGCGCGCGCTGTACTGCGTGGACTCCTCCTACCGGCCGCTGCTCGGGGCTGCCGCCGCGGCCCGGCAGTGCCCCACGACGGCGACCGGCTCGGCGCGGTTCGCCGCCCGCAATCCGGCCCTATTCCACGCCGCCGATCCGGCCGCCTACCCCGCCGCCAACTGGGGGATCTATGACACGATCGTGCGCGATACGGTCGCCCGCGGGATGGGGCTCGACGTCACCTTGGGGCCGCCTCCGCCGTTGTGGGCTTCGGGCGGTGGCGCCCCACACCCCACGACGCAGACGCAGTGGAAGCCCTCGGCGAGCGCTTTCGGCAGCTTCGTCCGGGCCGTCGCGACCCGCTACAGCGGGCACTACCGGCCGCTGGGCGCGTCCAAGCCGCTGCCCCGGGTCGGCTTCTGGTCGATCTGGAATGAGCCCAATGGCGGCTTTCAGCTGGCGCCGCAGGCGATCCGCCATTCCACCGTCGAAGTCGCGCCGGCGCTCTATCGCCACCTGCTGGACGCCGCCTGGAGCGCGCTGCACGCCACCGGCCACCGCCACGACACGATCCTGATCGGCGAGGTTGCGCCGGCGGGCGCCACCGTGGGGGACGTCCCGGGGAACTTCGCCGTGATGGCGCCGCTGCGCTTCGTGCGCGCGCTGTACTGCGTGGACTCCTCCTACCGGCCGCTGGTCGGGGCTGCCGCCGCGGCCCGGCAGTGCCCCACGACGGCGGCCGGCTCGGCGCGGTTCGCCGCCCGCAATCCGGCCCTGTTCCACGCCACGGGGTTCGCGGATCACCCCTATCCGCAAGGGCTACCGCCGAACGAGCCGACCCCCGGCGAGCCGGATTTCGCCGAGCTGGCCGAAGTCCCGCGGCTCGAGCAGGTGCTCGACACGGTCCAGCAGGTGTATGGCTCGCACGCCCGGCTGCCGATCTACTCCACCGAGTTCGGCTACCAGACCACGCCGCCGGACACCGAGCTCGGGACCACCAGTCCCACGCTCGCGGCGTACTACCTCAACTGGTCTGAGTACATCACCTGGCGCGATCGCCGGATGCGCTCGTTCGATCAGTACCTGCTGGTCGATTCGCCGCGCGGCATCTTCGCGAGCGCGCTGGAGTTCGCCAACGGCAAGCCGAAGCCCGGTTACTTCGCGTACCGGATGCCGATCTACCTGCCGGTCACGGCCACGATCCGCGGCCATCCGCTGGAGGTGTGGGCCTGCGTCCGCCCCGCCCATTACGCGAGGGTGAGGACCCACAAGGCGCAGATCGCGAGGATCGAGTTCCGTCCAGCCACCGGTGGTCCCTTCCAGACGCTGGCGCGCTTGAAGCTGACCGACCGCTACGGGTATTTCGACGTCACCCAGGTGTTTCCGTCGAGCGGGTCGGTGCGGATCGCCTGGTCCTATCCGCACGGGCCGACGGTGTTCAGCCGGACGGTCACGGTCACGGTGCGCTAGCCTGCACGGCCGCGACGTCCGGCGCGTAAGGCAAGCTTGCCGTACCGCAGGCAGGTGGTCCGCAACTTCCCCCCGCCGGCGTTGTTCTTGTCTGTCATGCGACTAAGCCGACTACTGCCTACCGCCGTCACGCTCGCGGGCGTGCTCGCCCTGAGCCTGGCGCTCTCCCCGGCGCCCGCGCTCGCGTCCGGCAACCAGATCGCGATGTTCCAGGATGGCATCCATCTGATGGCCGATCCCGGACCGACGCTGCAGACGATCCGTAAGCTCGGCGCCACCACGGTCCGCGTGGTGGTGTTCTGGTCGACGGTCGCGCCCAGTCCCCGCTCCCACAATCAGCCCCACTTCAACCAGAGCGACCCGAACGCGTATCCCGCCTCGGGTTGGGCGCCGTATGACGCGATCGTCCGCTACGCGCAGGACTTCGGCATCACGGTCGACCTGACCGTGGCCGGCGGGTCGCCGCTGTGGGCCGACGGCTCTGGCATCGACCCCAAGTGCAGCAACCCGCACTTCGCCTGTAAGCCCTCGGCGCGGGACTATGGCCAGTTCATGCAGGCCATCGGCAAGCGCTACAGCGGCACCTTCACGCCCCCCG
Organism: Solirubrobacterales bacterium; assembly: GCA_019240015.1. GTDB lineage: Bacteria > Actinomycetota > Thermoleophilia > Solirubrobacterales > Solirubrobacteraceae > Palsa-465. Next base: position 3,884 of record JAFAZB010000186.1, on the reverse strand, counting down.
GCCAGGCTTCGCCGCTGCCCGCGGTGCACTTCTGGGCGATCTGGAACGAGCCCAACTTCGGCGAGGATCTGGGCCCGCAGGCGGTCAACGGCTCGACCCTCTCAGTGGCCCCCGGGATGTACCGCAGCCTCGTCGACGCCGGCTGGAGCGCGCTACACGCCACCGGCCACGGCCACGACACGATCCTGATCGGCGAACTGGCGGCCAGGGGAAGCAACGGGAGCGCCACGAGCCGGTTCCCGCAGGGCTTCCCGGGCACCTTCGGGCAGACCAAGCCGCTGCAGTTCATCCGCACGCTGTACTGCGTCGACTCCTCCTACCGCCCGCTGCGCGGTGGCTACGCGGCGGCCCGGGGCTGCCCCACCAACGCCGCCGGCTCGCGGCACTTCCGCTCCCAGCATCCGGGGCTGTTCCAGGCGAGCGGGTTCGGCGACCATCCCTACCCGCTGAACCTGTCCCCGGTGCTGGACGGGCGCTCGGATCCCGACTACGCGGCGTTCCCGGACCTCGGCAGGCTGGGGGGCGTGCTCGACCACGTGCAGCGCGTGTACGGCTCGGGGACCAGGTTCCCGATCTACAACGACGAGTACGGGTACATCACCGATCCCCCCGCGACCCAGCAGGCCCCCGGCGGCGGCCACTACGTCTCGCCGGCGACCGGCGCGTACTACATCAACTGGGCCGAGTACCTGAGCTGGCGCAACCCACGGGTGAAGACCACGATGCAGTACCTGCTTTATGACCCGCCGCCCGGGCCGGGACCCTACGCCGGCTTCGCCAGCGGGCTGATCACCGGCAACGGTCACTTGAAGCCCGCCTACAGCGCCTACCGGCTGCCGCTCTACATGCCCGTCACCTCGGCGAGCCACAACCGCAACCTGGAGGTGTGGGGGTGCGCCCGTCCGGCGCACTTCAGCTTGCTGGACACCGGGGCCTCGCAGTCGGTTCAGATCCAGTTCCAGCGCGGCTCGCACGGCTCCTTCACGACCCTGAAGACCGTCCCCATCACCAACGCCCAGGGGTACTTCGACGTGCACATGAAGTTCTCCGGCAGCGGCACGGTGCGCCTGGCCTGGACCTATCCGAGCGTCGACATGTTCCTGCCCGGCAACGCGCTCGGGGTGACCGTGTACAGCCGGTCGGTCCAGCTCAACCTGCACTAGCCTGCGGCTTCGCTACGGTTGCCCGATGCGCGATCGGGCGACCAGGGGCTGCGCTTCGCCGCGCGCCGCGGCGGCGGCCGGGCTGCTCGCGCTGATGCTCGCAGCCGCCGGCTGCGGCGGCTCCTCCCCGCACAGCGGCACAGCCGCAGTCGCCTCGCCGAGCACCACCTCGGGTCCGAGCACGACCACGACCGCGTCGACGGCTTCACGCACCACCACCGCGCCGACGAGTCGCTCGAGCACCACCCGCACGACCCCTCCCCCGCCCCCCAGCGGCACCCCCGGAGCACCGGACGGGCTCCGCCCGAGCTCAGGCTATGGAACGTATGAGCTGTGCGCCGGCGAGTGCTCGGGCGCGGTGCCGGCCTCGCTTCGCCGACCGCTGCACCTGCCGCCGTCTGCGGGGGCGTGCGCGGCGCCGACGGGCGCGAGCCCGGTCAGGCCGCTGAACGGCGCGCAGCTCCAGATCTCGCCGTTCGTCGGGAGCTCGTGGGAGGGCGGGCGCGTGAGCTGGGTGGCGGCGTCGAGCTACAGCGGTCCGGTGCTGATCAGGGGCCGTCAGCTCGGGGGACCGGGCGCGGTCGGCTTCGGCGAGGGTCACGTCCCCTACGACGAGCTGCAGCTGCTGGGCGCCGGCAGCGGCGCCCCGTCGCCTACGGGGGGCGGCCGCGCATGGCTCACGTTCACCCGGGTGCCCGGGCCCGGTTGTTATGCCTACCAGGTGGACGGGACCAGCTTCAGCACCGTGATCGCATTCCGCGCGGCCGGCTGAGCCGCGTCCTCAGGCGGCGAGCGCAGCGGGGTCGGGCTATCTGGTCGGGAAGCCCGGGCCGGAGAGCGTCGAGATGTCGTTGCTGAGGCCGATCACGAACACCAGCACGATCAGCACGAAGCCGACCACGCCGGCTCGCTCCATCACCTCGAAGGGAATCCGGCGACCGCGCACTTTCTCCGCCAGCGCCCAGAACACGTGCCCGCCGTCGAGCGGCAGGAACGGGAACAGGTTGACAACCGCCAGCGACAGCGAGATCAGCCCCAGCGTGTCGAGCGCGGCGGTGGTGTCGAACGCGAATCGCTGCTGGGTCACCTTGAAGCCGCCGACGACGCCGTGCAGCTGGCTCGCCTCCTTGGGCTCGAACAGTCGTGCGATCGTGCTCACCGTCGACGTGGTCGCCTGCCACATCTCGCTGACGCCTTCGGTCGCCGCGTGCAGCGGGCCCACCGGCCTGATCTGCACGCGGAAGCTGAACCCGATCCGGGTGCGCCTCAGGCTCGGGTCGTAGCGGGGGTAGATCGTGAACGTCAGCAGGCGACCCGCCCGGCGGACCTCCAGCCGCACCGGCGTGGTGGCGGTGCAGCCCGCCACCTGCTGGCCGGCGCAGCGGTGGGAGGAGATCTCCTTGGTGATCTGGTCGACCGACAGCCCCTGCTTGCCGTCGACCGCGACGATCTGATCGCCGCCGCGCAGGTATTGGGAGGCGGGGGGCTCGAGCCCCTGGACCCGGGAGCTGTACACCGGCTGTCCGTGGCTGGTGACCACGTCGCCGCTGCTCCAGACGATCCCGCTCAGCAGCACGAAGGCGATCAGCAGGTTGACGGCCGGGCCCGCCATGATCACTACCACCCGCTTCCAAACGGCCTGGTTGTAGTAGGCGCGGGAGACGAACGCCGCCGGGATCTTCTCGTGCGGGTTCATGCCGGTGATCCTCACGTAGCCCCCGAGCGGGATCGGGCCGATGCCGTACTCGGTCTCGCCTCGGCGCACCTTCACCAGCATCGGGCCGAAGAACAGCGAGAACCGCTCGACCCGCATCCCCACGGCCTTCGCGGCCACGAAGTGGCCCGCCTCGTGCAGGATGATCAGCGCGGCGAAGCCGGCGAACGCGAGCACATATGACACGAGCTCAGTGTGGCAAGCGCGGCTCCGGGGTAGCCCAGCTCGGCCCCGGAGCGTGCTTCACGCCACCGCGCGCGCGGCCACCAGCTCGACCGCGACCCGGCGAGCCTGGGCGTCGGCGTCGGCCAGCGAGTCGAACGAGTGAACCGGCTCGGCCGGCAGCCGGGCCAGCGTCTGCTCGATCACCACGGCGATCTCCAGGAAGCGCAGCCTCCCGCCGAGGAACGCGTGGACTGCCACTTCGTTGGCGGCGTTCAGCGTGCAGGGTGCGGTGCCGCCTGCGCGAGCCGCCTCGCGCGCCAGCCGCAGGCAGGCGAAGGTGTCCTCGTCGACCGGCTCGAAGGTGAGCCTCGCCACCGCGGCCAGGTCGAGTCGCCGGACGGGCACGTCGACGCGCTCGGGGTAATGCAGCGCGTAGGAGATCGGCACCCGCATGTCGGGATATCCAAGGTGGGCGATCGTCGCTCCGTCGCAGAGCTGGATCAGGCTGTGGACGATCGATTGCGGGTGCACCACGATCTCGATCCGGTCGTACGGGGTGCCGAACAGGTGATGGGCCTCGATCAGCTCGAGGCCCTTGTTCATCAGGGTGGCGGAGTCGATCGTGATCTTGCCGCCCATCTCCCAGGTGGGATGCGCGAGTGCCTGCTGCACCGTGGCGTCCTGTAACTCAGCCGCGGCGCGGCCCCGGAACGGGCCGCCTGAGGCGGTCAGGATCAGCCGGTCTACGGTTCCGGGCGCCTCGGCCGCGAGCAGCTGATGAAGCGCGGCGTGCTCGGAGTCGACCGGGATGATCGCCGCCGCCGTGGCCTGCGAGAGCTGAG
>JAFAZB010000178.1 GCA_019240015.1 Solirubrobacterales bacterium | reverse complement strand
CCGTAGGTCCCGTCGAGCGTCCGCAGCCCGTTGATCAGCGTGGTCATGATCCGCGCACCGGTCATCCCGAACGGGTGCCCGAGCGCGATCGCGCCGCCGAATGGGTTGAGCTTCTCCTCGGGAATCCCGAGCTCTTCCTTGCAGGGGACGACCTGGGCGGCGAACGCCTCGTTGAGCTCGACCACGTCGATGTCCTCGATCTTCATCCCGGCCTCCTTCAACAGCGCCTGGATCGCCGGAATCGGTCCCAGCCCCATGATCTCAGGACGGATCGCGGCCACCGTGGAGGCGATGATCCGTGCCTTCGGTTCGAGTCCCAGCCGCTTGGCCTTCTCCTCGGACATGACCAGCACCGCGGCTGCGCCGTCATTGAGCGGGCACGCATTGCCGGCGGTGACGGTGCCATCGGGACGGAAGGCGGGCTTCAGCTGCGCCAGCACCTCGATCGTCGTTCCGGGCCGAGGCCCGTCATCTTTGGAGACGACGGCCTCCGACACGTCGATCTGATTGCCCTCCTTGTCCTGGTCGGTGTGCGCGGGCACCGTGACCGGGACGATCTCAGCGTCGAAGTGGCCGCTGTCGCGCGCTTGCACTGCGCGGGTCTGCGAGATCACCGCCCATTCATCCTGCTGCTCGCGGGTCACGTGGCAGCGTTCGGCGACGTTCTCGGCGGTCATCCCCATCGGGATGTAGACGTCGTACAGCGAGCCGTCCGAGCCATCGAGCAGCGGGTGCTTGGCGTCGTCCATCATGCCGGCCCCCAGGCCGGCCCGGGACACCGCCTCGACGCCCGCGGCGATGTACTGGTCTCCTTCCCCGGCCCTGATCGCGTGCGAGGCCATCCTGATCGTCATCAGCGAGGAGGCGCAGAAGCGGTTGACCGTGCAGGCGGGGACGTGGTGGTCGAGCCCTGCCAGCAATGCGGCGTTGCGGCCCACGTTGTACCCCTGCTCGCCGATCCCCGAGGCGGCGCCCATCAGCACGTCGTCGGTCTCCCGGAACTCGACGCCGGGGTTGCGCTCGATCAGCTCCCTGATCGGGATCGCGGCGAGATCGTCGGCCCGGACCGTCTTCAAGGAACCCCTCCCGGCCCGCCCGATCGGCGTGCGAATCGCGTCGACGATCACTGCATCTGGCATCTACGGTCCTCCTCGAGGTTGCGGGTAGCGCCCGGCCGTCCGGGCGCTCAGAGGCCTAGCCCCCGTACCCCGTTCTCGTCCCAGCCGAGATGATGGGCCAGCTCGTGGCGCACGGTGCGGGTGACCTGTGCCTTGAGCAGCTCGGGGTCGTGGCCGAAGTCGCGCATCAGCGCGTCCTGGAAGATCACGATCCGGTCGTGGAAGAAGTCCCGTGCCACGGTGTCGCCCTCATAGAGCCCATAGGCGCCGCGGCGGATGCCTCCGTCCGCGAACACGATCGCGACGTGCTCGAGCGCGCGATGACACTCGAGCGGCAGCTCGTCGATCGCGCCCCGCACGATCGCGCGAAAGCGCTGCTCCTCGTCGACGTGCGCCGGAGCCCACGAGCTGTGCGCGGCCAGCCGCTCGGTGCGCTGCACCAGGGCCTCGAATTCGTCTTCCGATTCCGGCTCCTTCCAGCCAGCGAGGTAGATCATCGCCAGCACCACCGCGCCGCCGATCAGTACCGCGCCGGCGGCGAGCACCGCCAGCCCTTGGAGCAACCGGACCGGGACCGAGTCGCTGAAACCGGCCACCACGCTGATCGCCCCCAGCCCAACGGTGAGCGCCGCTAGCGCGGAGAGGAGCACGCGGCGGATCGTCGGAGGCTGTCCTGGCACCGGCCGTGGATCCTAGTTCACGCGCGCGGCCGACAGCTTGCGCGCGCCAGGCGGGCTTCTACAGGCCGCCGGGGTGGCGCACGATGTAGTTGCCGCCGTCGGCCAGGTTGCCGGTGGGGTCTGAGCGCCACCGCGGTCCGGTGCCGCTGGGGATGTTCGGACCGCCGTAGTCGGCGGTATCGAAGGCGATTCCCGCCACGACCACCCAGGTGTGGCCCGGATCGGCGTAGACGGTGATCCACGGCCCGGGGCCGGGGCTGCCGTAGGACTCGAGCTCGGTGGAGTCCTCGGGCGCTGAGAGCAGGTTGCCGCCGTGCAACGCGTAGCTGACCGCGCCCGAGCAGTCATATCCGCTGTCGTGCCAGGTGGCGTGGCCGCCGCCATAGATGTAGGGCGTATCGATGATCTGGTTGGCCGCCGCGATCACCGCCTTGACGACCGCCGGGGCGCCCGCCGGGGCCGAGGCGGTGCCATCGGGGTTGATCTGCGCCTTGCCGACTGGAGCAGCGCTCTGCACCGTGGCCACGGCCTGCCGAAGGGCGTTGGCCACGTTCAGCGTCACGACTCCGTTCGCGGGGAGGTTGTGGGCCTGCTGGAAGGCGATCACGCTCCGCTTCGTCAGCGGGCCGAACTGCCCGTCGACGGTGGTCGGAAATCCTGCCAGCGTCAGGAAGCCCTGCAGCACCCGCACGTCGTGGCCGGACATTCCCTGGCGCAGCACCCGCTGGCCGAGATGCTGTGAGCGGCTGGACTGCTTTCTGACCGAGTGCTTGGGGCCGTGTGCGGGCTTGGACTTGCCCGTGTTGTGCTTGCTCGTCGGCTGAGAGCTAGTAGGCGACGAGCCGCCGGGCAAGCCGCTGCCGCCGCTGCTCGCGGCGAGCGCCG